>NZ_MNQN01000113.1:0-68975 GCF_001915455.1 Bacteroides sp. 43_46
CAATTATTTTGATATAAAGAAAAGTTTGAGACTATACTGATTTGATGCGCACCCTCATCTCCTGAGCGTCGAATGTCACTGATTCATTACGGAAAAGTCTTTCTATATGTCCGCTGGTTATCATTTCCGAAGTGGGCAAAGTGTACATATATGGGTTATCTATCAGCATGATAGAGTCACAAAGCGACAATGCGATGTCAAGGTCATGTGTGGAGAATAAGATACATTTGCCTTCTTCTTGTGCCAGCTTTTTCAGTAGCAGGCAGAGTTCATAACGATTGGGCAAGTCAAGAAAGGCAGTCGGCTCGTCGAGCAGGATTACCGGGGTGTCCTGCGCAAGCGCACGAGCAATCATAATTCGCTGGCATTCGCCGTCGGACATCTTATCCATTGTCTTTTCTGCATAACCGGACATACCGACCAACTGAATGGCATTATCCACTATTTTCCGGTCTTCCGGTTGAAGCTGACCGAGCCAGTTTGTGTAGGGAGCACGCCCCAACGCTACCACATCCTTGCAGCGAAGATTGGCGATGCGCACTTTGTCGGTGGTTACGAAACTAATGCTCAGAGCTAATTTTTCCGGTTTCAGTGAAGCAATGTCTTTTCCTTGCAGATTGATTTCTCCCGATTGAGGACTTTCCAGCCCCATTATGGCACGCAGGAGAGTACTTTTTCCTGTTCCGTTGCGTCCTAGCAGTGCAACGAGTTGTCCGCCTGTGATTCGGGCGTTTACCGTTTTCAACAGCGTGCGCTGTCCGTATCCTAATGTCAGTTCCTTAAGTTCAATCATTTGAATCCATGCAAGTTTTTAGCTATTACCCATAAAATGACCGGAACACCGAGCAAGGCGGTGATACAGTTCACCGGAAGCAGGAATTTCTTGGCGATGATGTCGCAAAGAAGCATGCTGATAAGTCCCGTCAGCATAGTGCCGGGGACAAGTATCCGGTGGTCGGCGTTGTTGAACAGCAACCGTGTGACGTGCGGCACTGCCAGCCCGATAAAACCTACCGGACCGCAAAATGCGGTCACCGTTCCTGTCAGCAGCGCGGTGGAGATGAAGATGAGAGTACGTGAACGCTTGATGTTCATTCCCATTGTCCGTGCATAGTTTTCTCCAAGAAGCAACAGGTTCAACGGTTTGATGCAGACTATGGAAATGAGCAGTCCCAGGCATAACATAGGCGTCATGATTCCCAGTTGGGTAGTGGTGATGTGTCCGAGAGAACCCATTGACCAAAGCGTGAACATTTTCAACTGTTCGGCAGAACTCAGATATTGCAGTATCTGGATAATGGCGCCTGCCACATAACCTATCATGACTCCCATAATCAATACACCGAGGATATTTTTTACTTTCCGGCTGATGACAGCTACTCCCAGTAAAATGACAGCCGTTCCTATCCAACCGGAACCGACGATGCCCAATGACTGGAGCAGTGGAAATTCAGACCAGCCGAGCAGTGGAGCTCCCAGTATAAACAAGGCAACCCCTAATCCTGCACCGGAACTTACTCCCAGCAAATAGGGATCCGCCAATGGGTTTTGGAAAACTGTCTGCATCTGCAAACCGCTTACGGAGAGTGCCACGCCTATCAGTGCCGCCACTATTACCCGTATGAACCGGATAGAAAGAAGAATGTTACGTGTCATTTCATCACATTCGCCTCCGGTGAGCACAGCCCATACCTTGGAGACAGGGATATACGTGTCTCCGGTTGCCATATCTATGACTAGCAATAGCAGGGCGATTATGCCTAGCGCGATAAATAAAAGTGCAGTATGTTTGCGGGGTTGTTTCATTCCAGACGCCTGTAATAATAAAGTGAATCGGATACAAGCTCCGGATGAAAAATATGAATCAAGTCGCGTAACACAACGTCGGGACGGACAACTGCCGATTCCCAATAATCGTTTCCGCCTGTCGGCGTCAACCGTAAGTTGTTGTTATAAACAGTCTTTTCGTTCACGGCTTTTGCGTCTGCGAATTTAGGGTTGACAGCTTTCAGCTCCTCAAGTGTAGTCGCCGAACCGACATTAATCCAGTAATCGGCTTTTTGTATCAGGCCATAGGCTGTTTCCAGTCCGATTGGGGTTGAACTGTTGGAACTGTTTTCTTTATAAATGTACTCTGCGCCTGCATCGGCAATCAGTCGTGCCATATAACTTTGGGTGGAAGGCATTACCCAACTGTCGTTCCACGGAGTGTTGAACATAACGGTAGGACGCTGGCTGACGGAATCCGTGAGGGCTTTCAGTGCGTAATAACGTTGGGGAATTTCCCGGAATATTTCTATTCCCTTTTCCCGTTTGTCTGTCAGTTCGGAAAGGACAATCATCCATTCGGCTTTGCCGAGCGGTGATTCTTCCAGATATTCCCCCATATATAGATAAGGTATGGAAAGTTCTTTCAGTTTGTCCGTTACAGCGGTTTGGGCGTCACCTATGCCATAGAGCAAGACTACGTCGGGCTTTAATCCAATCAGCAGTTCGTAGTTCATTTCAGGATCCATATCCTTGATTGAATCTTTGTGGGCAAGGATGTAGGGATTGGCGATATAATCAATGCCCGAAACTCCGACAATCCGGTTGACTTCTCCCAGTTCATCGAGCATGGCAACATAGGAAGAAGACATGCATACAATCTGTTTGGCTCCGGCAGGGATGACGGGACCGTTGAATCCGGCAGGCGCTTGCTCGCCGTTGCGTGTAACAAAATAAGACATTGTTACGTCGTTGGCGCCTTGCCACGGGTTGGTAATCTGTATAAGCGTACTGGCGGCGTTCTCAGCACCCAGGATTTTAAATCCCGAAGCGTATTCAGGGGTATATACATCTTGGTTGAATGCTTCCAGAGATGTCTTATTACGGGTGATACAGCTTGCCAAAAAGAGCAGGCAAAGTAACGTGATAGTCGGAGCAGGAGATTTCACTTTTATAAGATGTTTAATTAGAAAAAAATAATAGTGGGTCCTTTTGAACGGCAAAGATAGGACTTAATTATTAGTTTGTTTTTATTTTAGTTGGATTTTTCTTTCGATTTGTTCCTATTTGTGTATCTTTGTCCCCAGAAATTTTGGTGTCACTTTTCCGATTCTACGGAAAGAGTGGTGAAAAGGGAATCAGGTGTAAATCCTGAACAGACCCGCTGCTGTAAGCTCCGCCAAAAGTTTTCCTACAATACTCAAATCCACTGTTCCGCTTTGGAGGAATGGGAAGGGCGTTAGGAAAATGGAGTAAGTCAGAAGACCTGCCAAAATTGAATTCTTGAAACTTTCCGGGATTAGAGTTTGAAGAGTGCAGTTTTTTATTCAAAATACATCTTTGATTGGTGATGTGAAGTTTCAGGAAGGAGGAATATGCCTTTTTGAGTGTTCCATTATGCGGGGAGAAGCACGTGTATATGTTTGAGTGTATGGAAAATTGCATCCTCACTGTAACCCTATGAAAGTTTATTATTTTAATTAATAAACAGGAGGATTATGTTCGGGCAGATTTATTTTAGGGTATTGGGGATAGGATGCTTTTTGAGTATGGCTTTATTGTCGTCAGCACAAAGCAAACTGGACAGTTTGCATCATCTTAATGAAGTAGTGGTTACTGCCAGAATTAATAAGGAGGTAATTCCGGTGCAATCTTTATCAGGGGATAAGTTGGAGAAACTGGCTGCACATTCGGTAGCGGACGCTATACGTTATTTTTCCGGAGTACAAATAAAAGATTATGGTGGAATAGGCGGGCTGAAGACCGTTAATATCCGAAGTATGGGAACGAATCATGTGGGAGTGTTTTATGACGGTATTGAACTGGGTAATGCGCAGAATGGAGTGATTGATTTGGGACGTTTCTCTTTGGATAATATGGAAGCTGTCACTTTATATAATGGTCAGAAAAGTGCCATTTTCCAACCGGCGAAAGATTTTGGTTCTGCAGGTTCTATTTATCTCCAGTCGAGAACACCCGTTTTTCGGGAGGATAGGGCTTATCATGTGAAAGCGACTTTTAAGACGGGCTCTTTCGGAGTTGTCAATCCTTCTTTGCTTTGGGAACAGAAACTGAGTGAGAATGTGAGTGCGTCACTTAGTACTGAATATATGTATACAACCGGAAAGTATAAATTTACTTATGCGGTGGATGGAGGATATGATACTACGGCAGTACGCCGTAATGGGGATGTCAATGCATTGCGTGCTGAGAGTGGCTTATATGGCAAGATAAAAAGTGGTTACTGGCGTACGAAAGCTTATTTTTATAATTCAGAACGTGGATATCCCGGTGCTGTTGTGCGGAATCGTTTCTCACATGAGGATCGCCAATGGGATACAAATTTCTTTTTCCAATCTTCTTTCAAAAAAGATTTCGGTGATGTGTACAGTCTGTTGTTGAATGCCAAATACGCGTATGATTATCTGCATTATCTGGCAGATCCCCAAAAGGAGGAGGCTACCATGTATGTAAATAATACATATCGCCAACAGGAAGTTTACTTGTCAATGGCTAACAGGGTTACTCTTTTTCCTTTTTGGGATATAAATATTTCAGCGGACTACCAATGGAATAAACTGAACGCTAATTTGACTGATTTTCCTTATCCCCGGAGAAATACGGCGTTGGTAGCGGCAGCTACCTCTTTACATTTTGAGCGTTTTAAGTTGCAGGCCAGTGTCTTGGGAACTTTTGTAAATGAGAACGTAGCTTCAGATACTACTTCGGCCGGGAATAAAATGGAATTTACTCCTACCGTTATCACTTCCTATAAACCTTTCAAGAATATTGATTTAAGTCTGCGTGCTTTTTACAAACGGATATTTCGTATGCCGACTTTGAACGATTTGTATTATACATTTATAGGGAATATAAAGCTGAAACCTGAGTATACTAATCAGTATAACGTAGGATTCACTTATCAGAAATTATCTTCCGGAACCTGGCTGCAAGCACTGAATGTGCAATTGGATGCGTATTATAATGAGGTGGAAAATAAAATAATAGCTACTCCTACCAATAATTTCTTTCGTTGGACAATGATTAATATGGGACTTGTTAAAATAAAAGGAGTGGATGTCGTTTTGCAAGGACTTTGGAAGTTTGGTAACGATTGGGTATTTGACAGCCGGTTATCATATACGTATCAGAAAGCACAGGATTTTACTGATAAGTCGGATAAAGATACGTATGGGGGACAAATATCGTATATTCCCTGGCATAGTGGCTCGGCTATATTAAATGCCGGATATAAATCATGGGAATTGAATTATAGCTTTATATATACGGGAGAGCGCTATGACGTTTCGGCCAATACTCCGGAGAATTATCGTCTTCCTTGGTATACAAGTGATTTTTCTTTGGCAAAGAAATTCAGTTGGAGAAAGTATGATTTCAAGTTGACCTTGGAAGTAAACAATATTTTTAATCAACAATATGAGGTGGTGAGGTCTTATCCGATGCCCGGAACTAACTTTAAATTCATTTTAAACTTAACGATATGATTGTGAATAATATTCTTTCGCGTGTCTTGCTTGGTATATTAACAGGCTGTTGTTTACTGGCTTGTCGGGGCGAGCTTCCGGTTCTACCTTCTGACGAGATAGATGTTGGCAAGGATCCTTTAGGGGGCGTCAGTATTAAAGGAATGTATCTTCTCAATGAAGGAAATATGGGAAGTAATAAGTGTACGCTTGATTTTTATGACAGCACTACCGGTAAGTATCATCGTAATATTTATGCCGAGCGGAATCCGTCCGTAGTGAAAGAACTGGGGGATGTTGGAAATGATTTGCAGATTTATGGAGATAAGCTGTATGCCGTAATCAATTGCTCGAATTTTATAGAGGTGATGGATGTGGAAACGGCACAACATCTGGGGCAAATAAATGTGACAAATTGCCGGTATATCACTTTTAATGATGGAAAGGCTTATGTAAGTTCTTATGCAGGCCCTGTCGGAATAGATCCCAATGCGCGTCCGGGAAAAGTGGTTGAAGTGGATACGACAAGTTTGGCTGTAACCCGTGAAGTGGTAGTCGGCTATCAACCGGAAGAAATGGTAATAAAAGATGGAAAACTTTATGTTGCCAATTCCGGCGGTTATCGTTTTCCGGACTATGACCGGACGGTATCGGTGATTGACTTGAAGACTTTTCAAGTTATTAAAACAATTGATGTAGCTATAAATCTTCACCGTATGAAACTGGATAGATACGGCCGTATATATGTGAGTTCGAGAGGAGATTATTATGGAACGGGATCGGATGTTTTTATTATAGATACTCAGACAGATCGTGTGACAGGAAATTTGGGAATTGCTGCCAGTGAAATGTGTTTGAGTGGAGATTCGATTTACATGACAAGTGTAGAATGGAGTTATGTGACGGAAAGTAATACTATTACTTACGCCCTCTATGACGTGAAACAAAATAAAATAGTATCCCGCAATTTTATTACTGATGGAACTGAAACAGAAATAACAATTCCGTATGGGATAGCTGTAAATCCCGAGACCAAAGAAATATTTGTAACGGATGCAAAAAGTTATGTTGTACCCGGTTATCTCTACTGTTTCAGTCCTGAAGGAAAGAAAAGATGGAAAGTCAGGGCGGGGGATATACCGGCTCATTTTGCTTTTACAACGAAAACATTTCAATAACTAATAATGAATAAAAATGGACAGGAAAATTTTAAGACTAGCATTAGTCATTGCAGTTTCTTTGTTTGTAGGAACTGTATTCACAGGATGTAATGATGGAGAAGATGCTTCGGAGCCTTACCTACTGAAAAAGGAAGACATCCGTGTGTCGCAACCGGAGGGTGGCTTTGCGGTTGTTGTTGATCAACTGTTGAAGGTACGGGTTGAAAGTGAGTCGGATGAAGGGATCTCTTATTTATGGTTGCTGGACGGCAGTGAAATTGCCCGGACAAAAGATTTGGAGTATATGTTTGAGGAGGTAGGAGAATACGAACTGATTCTACGTGCGTCACAAGGTGAGAATCATTATGATTATCTTTTTGCGGTCACAGTAACTTTTGATAATATCGAACCGGCTCCTGAAGGAGCAACGGCTTATATCACTAAAGTTCTTGATTTTGTTCCGGCCGTGGGACAATTTACTAATGCGTTGCCGGCATATGACGAAGGAGACACACAAGAGGTTATGAACGAAAAAGTATTGGCAGCTATCGGTAACAATAAAAAGGGGATGATTTCTTTAGGAGGGTTCGGAGGATATGTCGTAGTAGGTTTTGACCATACAATAACTAATGTTACCGGAAAACGTGATTTCCGGGTACTTGGCAATGCTTTTTATTCTGCGGCCAATCCAGACTCTGATGCACCGGAGGGAGGAAGTTGTGAGCCGGGAGTGATCATGGTAGCTTATGATAAAAATCAGAATGGTATGCCGGATGAGGACGAATGGTATGAGATTGCCGGTAGTGCTCATGAAGACGCTGCACTGGAATTATGGTATGACAAGGCTGTAGCTGCGGGAAATGATGTGGAGACTTATCGAAACTATGAAATCACTTATTATCGTCCGGAAAAAGAACCGGAAACTTCGGAAGAAAGAGAGAAATATATCCGGTGGGAAGATAACCGGGGAAATTCGGGATATAAAGTGAAAAATACATTTCATAATCAGTGTTATTTTCCGGAATGGATAAAAGAAGATAAGATAACATTTAAAGGGACTTGTTTACCTCAAAATGCTGTTGATGAAAGTGGACAAGGTAATTATTTTGTTTTGTATAAATTCCGTTATGGTTATGCTGATAATGAGGTGAACACTAAAGATGAGTCTGCTATTGATATAGATTGGGCAGTAAATTCAAAAGGTCAGAAGGTACATTTGCCGGGAATTGATTTCATAAAGATATATACCGGTGTCAATCAGGAAAATGGTTGGTTAGGTGAATGTTCCACTGAGATATCAGGGGTTGAGGATTTGCATGTTTTAGGAGTTGATATCGATACCCGCAAATAAGTTAAGAAATAATTGATAATAAGAATTTGAAATGAAAAGGTATTTTGTATTGGCAGTTGTTGCCTTGGGACTGGTTTTTACAGCATGTGATGAGGAGGAAAATTTGAACTCATCTGTATGGATCGGGAGTGAATCGGAAAGTAATGTGATTGCGCAGTTAGATACATTGTATCTGGATGCCCGGATTGAAAATCTGTCTGGGGCGATGAGATATTTGTGGACAGTAGACGGAAAGGAAGTTTCAACCGCTTCAACATATAAGTTTTCACAGCCTAAGACTGGAGAGTATGTTATAGGACTGGCGGTATCGGATGATAAGGGAGAAAACCTTCAAACGACTATGACAGCCAAGGTGGAAGGGCGGTTTGGCAAAGGTGCCTTTATTTTGAATGAAGGAAATATGGGGAATGAAACCGGAACTTTGACTTTTGTGGATTCAAAAGGCATAGCGGTAGATAGTGCATATTATCGGGTAAATCAAACTTTGCTTGGTAATGTCTGTCAAGACCTGTTTATCAGTGATAATAAGATGTATATACTTTCTCAAAATGGAGCCAAAAATGGTGGTGAAGGGCTGCTGACTATTGCGAATGCTACTAGTTTGGAGAAAGAAAAGGTTTATGATAATACTACTTTGTCCTGGCCGTCCAATTTGGCTGTAGTCGGAGAGAATCTTTATATTCGTGATAATAATGGAGTTTATATGCTGGATACTTCCACCGAAGTTCTGACTTTTGTTGAGGGGACGAAGGGCGCTTTGAAAAATCGTATGGCTGTGGTTGGAGACAAAGCTTTTGTGATGGGCAATAAGCAACTTTTTGTTATTCAAAACGGGACTGTTATACATACTGTTTCTTTTGAAAGCGCTTTATCCGGTGTTGCTAAAACATATGATGGAAATTTGTGGGTTTCATGTACAAAGCCTGCGAGTATTATAAAAGTCAGTCCGGTTGATTATAAGACTATTGATTCTCATACTTTGAATGTCAGTATTGGTGCCGGGTGGGGAGTTGCCCCTGCTTTTTCTGCTAAAGATGATATTATCTATTTCAGTAATGCCGGCTTTAAGCTATATCGGCATATTTTTTCTCAGAATGAGACGGAAGAAGTTGCTGATATAAAAGAGTATGTGGAGGATGCAGGGATCTATTATAATAGTTTGGGAGTTGATCCGGTGAGCGGGGAAGTTTATTTTGCCACTCTGAAAGGATATGCAGATTATAAAACCAATGATATTGCTATTTTTGATTTCAATAAAACACCAGCTTTACAGTTTGATATAAAAAATAAGAATAGTTTTCCGGCAGGAGTTTTCTTTACGGAGAATTTTAAGTGATTATGAGTTTCTAATTGATAGTTTTTGTTGATAGGGAGACTTCTTCCTCTATAAAAAGGATATTCTTCTCAAAGAGTATATTTTTATATGTGGAGGAAGTCTTTTTGTTAGTTTATATTGTGACCTTGTGTGATTGGAATGTAATTTGTTTTAATAAAATGAATAAAATAGTAAGCTTTCTAAAGAAACTCCTTAATTTTACATTGTTTACTAAGACTCAAACTAAAATATAGACTTATACTGCTATTGACATGAAAATTTGCAGACTGGGCGGATTACTTTTACTGTTATTTTGTATGCATACAATAGTGTATGCGCAACAGGTGAGGACTGTCAGGGGAAGGGTACAAATGCTGGATACCGGAAGTGAAAAGAAACAATCTTTGCCTTCTGCCAGTATTGTCGTCTTGGAAAAGATGGACTCTGCTTTTGTAAAAGGTACGGCAAGTGACAAAAACGGTCGATTTACTCTAACTTATCAGCCACAGAAAAAGAAAGAATATCTGTTGAAGGTTTCATTTATGGGAATGCAGTCTTTCTACCGTGCATTGGGAGATTCCGTATCTATAAATGCGGGCACTATCGTACTGAAGGATGATGACCTTCAGATTGATGAGGTGGTAGTGACCGGAAAATTGAGGGAAGTGGTTATGGAAGGAGATACGACTGTTATCAATGCTTCTGCCTACAAAACTCCCGAAGGAGCTTATCTGGAAGACTTGGTGAAACGTATTCCCGGACTGGTGTATAACAAAAAAGACCATTCATTGACTTACAACGGTCAGCCTATCAGCGAAATTAATGTAAATGGGGAGTCTTTCTTTTCAGGAGATAAAAAGACCGCGCTTGAGAATCTGCCGGCAAACTTGATTAGCAAGTTAAAGGTGTACGACAAGAAATCAAAAGAGGAAGAATTTACGGGAATCAGTTCGGGAGAAAAGAAATATGTGCTTGACTTGCAAACCAAGGATGAACTGAATAAGACTTGGCTGACAAATGCGACGGTAGGGTATGGCAATAATAAGAAGAAGGATCTGGAGGCACAAGTGAATTATTTCCGTAAGAATGGGGAAAACCTGTCTTTTATAGCCCGTTCTACTAATAGATATCAGAACAGTACATACAAAGATAATATCAATAATTCGCTGGGATTGAATATGGCACATAAATTTGGCGGAAAGTTTTCTTTGAATGGCCATGTGAATTATAATCTTAACAGGAACGGGAATATATCTTCTATGTATCAGGAGCAGTATTTGACTGGTGGCAACCAATATTCGGCCTCTGCCAACGAAGGAAACTCTAAAGGACGGTCGGTCAATTCCAGCTTGATGGGAGAGTGGAAAGTAGATAAAAGCACGCGTGTCAACTTCAGTGGAAATTTCGGGTATACTCCTAATCAAAATGAAAGTAACAGTCAGAGTGCTTCTTTTGACGCTCCTCCCGGCGTAAACCATGAGAACTTGTTCAGTGATTTTGAGTCTGTTCCCCGGGATATAAAGGTGAACCGTAGTGAGAATCGGTCACGGTCGGAAAATGAATCCTACCGCTACCATTGGGCAATGGGAGTGATGAGACGCCTGAACGAAAAAGGAACAACTCTGGGACTGAATATTCAGAATTCCGATTCGTGGGGAAATAATGAAAGTTTCTCTCTTTCCGAGACTACCTATTTTCGCTTGAAGGATAAGAATGGGAATGACTCGGTACTTTATCGTAACCAGTATTTGAAGTCACCCCAGCGCAATAATTCCTGGAGGGTGGGACTTTCGTTTACTCAACCTGTCGGAAAGAAGGTACGTCTGCGGGTGGCATATAACTGGAGTACCCGGTATGAACGGAGTAACCGCGATACTTATGAATTGTCTTCCCTGGCGAGTTCGGATATTTACGGTGAGTTACCTTCCGGTTACGAGGCGGGGTATGTAGATAGTTTGAGCAACCGTAGCCACAGCCGCAGTAATGGGCACGATCTGAATGTAGGAGTCAACTATTCGGATGACACATGGATGTTTAACGCATCACTGGGGGTTACGCCGCAAAGGCGTACCATTGACCGGAAAGTAGGGAAACTTTATGCGGATACTGCCATGAATATGATTGATTTCCAACCTATGATATGGATGAGCTGGCGGAAGAAAGAGATGCGTGTCAGCCTGAATTATAACGGTAACACCCGGCAGCCTTCTTTGTCGGATTTGATGCCGTTGACGGATAATAGCAATCCGCTGTATATCACCCGTGGAAATCCTGACTTGAAGCAGATGTTTAGTCATAATATACGTCTGAATTTTCAGAACTCACCTAAAGGTATATCTGCAAACCTAGGCGGACAGGTGGAGCAAAACAGTGTTACACAAGTCATGATATATGACGTGCAGACCGGTGGACGCGAAACGTATCCGGTCAATATAAACGGTAATTGGAATTTGTTTGGAGGGGCTAGCTGGTGGAAACGTTTTGGACATTTCTCTTTAAGATTGGATATGTCCGGTAATCATAGTAACCGTGTAGGTATGATTAATGAAGATAAAAGCTTACAGCCGGAAAAGAGTACAACCCGTGATACCGGATTGAATTGTGAGGCACAGGCATCTTATCAACCTTCTTGGGGAGGCATTGACTTATCTACTTCTTGGAATTACCAATACTCGCTTAATTCTTTGAACGATAATGATACCTATACGCGTTATTATAATTTCGGTCTGAATGGTTATGTTGATTTTCCTTTCGGGTTGCAGTTGCGCACAGATGCTACGTATAATCTTCGTAGCGGAACGAATATTCAGAAAGGGGAAGATGATGAAATATTGTGGAATGCCGGTGCTACATGGCGTTTCCTGAAGAAGAAGGAAGCGGAATTGTCGGCTTATTGGGCGGATATTCTGGGAAAGAAAAAAAGTTATGGGCGTATGGCTACTTCTGATGGCTTTTATGAGTATCGTACGCAGGAAATAAAGGGATATTTCATCGTCACTTTTAAATATAACTTTCGTTTGATGATGTGAGTTTTAGAAAAAAGTCGTATGTTTGCTACACAACCATAAAATTAAGTTTACTATGAACGGTAATTATGTCATTAATATCGGTCGCCAACTAGGTAGCGGCGGAAAAGAAATAGGAGAGAAACTGGCTGCTCGTCTGGGCATTGACTTTTACGATAAAGAATTGATTAATCTGGCATCTGAGGAGAGCGGATTATGCAAAGAGTTTTTTGAGAAGGCGGACGAGAAAGCTTCGCAGGGAATTATCGGCGGATTATTTGGTATGCGTTTCCCCTTTATCAGTGAGGGAGCCATGCCTTGTAACAATTGTTTGAGTAATGATGCACTGTTCAAGGTACAGAGTGACGTTATCCGTCGTTTGGCGGCAGAAAAATCCTGTGTGTTTGTAGGACGCTGTGCTGACTATATTTTAAGGGAACATCCCCGTTGTGCCAATATTTTTATTTCGGCTTCCAAAGAAGACCGTATCATGCGTCTTTGCCGGATTCATAATGTGAATGAAGAAGTGGCGGAAGAGATGATAGAGAAAGCCGATAAAAGACGTTCGGAATATTATAATTATTATAGTTATAAGACATGGGGAGCGGCAGCTACTTATCATCTGTGTATTGATTCGTCTTCTTTAGGGATTGAAGAAACAGTACGGTTTGTAGAAGAATTTGTGGCTAAGAAGTTACAATTAAGGTTTTGATTCGGAGAAACTGACTAGGTAGTAAATAAAATAAAGCCGGCTATTCCTTTTATGGAGTTGGCCGGCTTTATCATTTATATAAACTAAGCTTGATTTACATCATTGCCAGTAATATCATTTGTCCCGTCAGAATGCGGAGGAACATAGATAATGGATAAACAGTAGAGTAACCTACTGCCGGAGCATCTCCGGATGTTGTCTGATTGGCGTACGCCAATGCGGGAGGGTCGGTATTACTACCGGCAATCAATCCCATGAGGGTAAAGTAGTTTACTTTATAATATAGTCTGGCGATAGCACCGATAATGAGTAACGGAATGACGGTAATTAAGAAACCACAACCTACATAAAGTAATCCATCACCCTCGACAACCGTTTGTACGAAGTTGGCGCCGGCATCTATACCCACACTGGCAAGGAACAGCACAATACCGATTTCACGAAGCATCAGGTTGGCGCTCATGGTGGTATAAGTCACCAGGTGGAGTTTATGACCGAAGCGTCCGATAAGGATTGCAACTACCAGCGGACCACCTGCCAGACCAAGTTTCAATGGTGTCGGCATACCGGGGAATGCGATAGGAAGACTACCCAAAAGGATACCCAGGAAAATACCTACGAAAATAGTTACGATATTCGGAGTATCCAAACGCTTCAATTGATTACCTAAGACACCTGCTACACGCTCTACTGCGTCCTGCTGGCCTACTACCATAACACGGTCGCCTACTTGCAGTATCAGGTTGGGATCAGCAAACAAGTCCATACCGGAACGATTGACACGGGTTACATTGACATCGTACATACTGCGGAAGTGCATAGAACCCAGCGTCTTTCCGTTGATTTCCGGTTTGGTGACCAGGATACGGTGGGATACCATTGGGAGATCTTGTTTCTCCCAGTCTATATCTACTTCCTTACCGATGAATACGGTAATGGCGGGTGCATCTTCTTCAGAGCAGACGATAAATAGCTGGTCGCCTACATTGAAAATAGTCTCATGGTTCGGAATGCTTACGTGTCCTTCGTGACGAATGCGGGAGCAAACGAACTGACGTCCTAGAAATTCTTTAATCTCAATCAGTGTCTTTCCACTGATAGACTCGTTGCGTACCTCAAGGCTCAACATATGCGGCTTATGGTGTGCATCTCCGCTCTGCATTTTCAGGCTTTCTTCTTCTTTTGCCATATTGACACGGAAGATGTAGCGGATAGCGATGATAGAACCGATAATACCTACTACGCCGAGCGGATAAGCACAGGCATAACCCAATGCGATCTGCGGGCCGTTGTAGCTCAACTGGTTCAGTGCTTCGTTGGCAGCACCAAGTCCCGGAGTGTTCGTCACAGCTCCGTAGAGAATACCTACCATCATCGGCAATTCAACACGACCGTTCCAAAGGTAATAGAGCCCCAATGCAACAGCAATATTTAACACTACGATGCCTACAGCCAACAGGTTCAATGTCATTCCCCCCTTTTTGAAAGAAGAGAAGAAAGACGGCCCCCCGTGAAGCCGAAATGTCCCATTAGGATGCCGGCAAACAAAACAAATGTGACGCCCAAAGATACACCGAATATCTTTATCTTACCGAGATACACGCCGGCTGCCACTACGAATGCGTAGAGGAACACGATGTGTGCCACGGAACTGGGGTCCCACAATAAACTTTGTAACCAATCCATAATTTAGTAGTTTTTATAATGTCTTTTCTAAAAACGGGTGCAAAATTAGTCATAACATTGGAGCTAATCAAATAAAAGAAGAACTAAAAATTGCGGGAAAGAAGAATTTCCATACAGATTCTATACAAAGTGGAGGTGTGCGAATTTTCTATAAAAAGAAGTTTCGTTTGAACTTATTAATTATATTTGCAAGTCGAACAACAGACATTTGGAAAGAGACAGATAAAAATAGAGACAATATTAATTCTTGTTTTAATTTTAGATAAACTATGGCAGACAAAAAAGAAAAACTCTTCTCAGACTTTTCTCCTGTCTCCACCGAACAATGGATGGAGAAGGTTACAGCCGACTTGAAAGGTGCTGGAAGACGAACGAAGGATTCAAAGTGAAACCTTTCTACCGGATGGAGGACTTGGAAGGGTTGAAGACGACAGACGCACTTCCCGGAGAATTCCCTTATTTAAGAGGAACCAAGAAGGACAACAATGAATGGCTGGTACGTCAGGAAATCAAAGTGGAATGTCCTAAAGAGGCCAATGCGAAAGCACTGGATATCCTGAATAAAGGTGTCGATTCACTTTCTTTCCATGTAAGGGCAAAAGAACTCAATGCGGAATATCTTGAGACTCTGTTGAATGATATTCAAGCTGAGTGTGTTGAACTGAACTTCTCTACTTGTCAGGGACACGTTGTTGAACTGGCTAATCTGCTGGTAGCTTATTTCCGGAAGAAGGATTATGATGTGAAGAAGCTGAAAGGCTCTATCAACTATGATTTCTTCAATAAAATGCTGACCCGCGGCAAGGAAAAGGGTGATATGGTGCAAACTGCTAAAGCACTGATTGAAGCTATCCAACCGCTTCCTTTCTACCGCGTACTGAATGTGAACGCATTATCGCTGAACAATGCCGGAGCTTATATTTCTCAGGAATTGGGGTATGCATTGGCTTGGGGTAATGAATACATGAGCCAACTGACCGATGCCGGTGTTCCTGCTGCTATAGTGGCTAAAAAAATCAAATTTAACTTCGGTATCAGTTCCAACTATTTCCTTGAAATTGCTAAATTCCGTGCAGCACGTCTGTTGTGGGCGAATATTGTAGCTTCTTACAATCCGGAATGTTTGCGCGACTGTGATAACAAAGGTGCTAACGGTGAATGTCGTTGCGCGGCAAAAATGGCGGTTCATGCCGAAACTTCCACTTTCAATCTGACTTTGTTTGATGCACACGTGAACCTGCTCCGTACACAGACTGAAGCGATGAGCGCTGCATTAGGTGGTGTGGATTCTATGACAGTGACTCCGTTTGACAAGACATACGAGACTCCGGATGAATTCTCCGAACGTCTGGCACGCAATCAACAACTATTGTTGAAGGAAGAATCTCATTTCGATAAAGTAATTGACCCGGCTGCCGGCTCTTATTATATTGAAAACCTGACAATTTCTATTGCACAGCAAGCATGGAACTTGTTCCTGTCTGTAGAAGAAGCCGGTGGTTTCTATGTAGCATTGAAGGCGGGGACTGTTCAGGCTGCTGTCAACGAAAGTAATAAAGCCCGTCATAAAGCGGTGGCCCAACGTCGTGAAGTATTGCTGGGTACTAACCAATTCCCGAACTTCAATGAAAAGGCCGGAGATAAGCAACCGGTTGAAGCAAAATGCTGCTGTGGTGGAAAAGACCATACTTGTGAGAAAGACGTGGATACATTGGTATTCGACCGTGCTGCCAGCGAGTTTGAAGCATTGCGTCTCGAAACGGAAGCATCCGGCAAACGTCCGAAAGCATTCATGCTGACTATCGGTAATCTGGCTATGCGTCAGGCACGTGCGCAGTACTCTTGCAACTTCCTGGCTTGTGCCGGTTATGAAGTGGTTGATAATCTCGGATTTGAAACGGTAGAAGCCGGAGTAGAAGCAGCTATGGCTGCCAAAGCTGATATTGTCGTAATCTGTTCAAGTGATGATGAATATGCGGAATATGCAATTCCTGCATTCAAGGCATTGGACGGCCGCGCTATGTTTATCGTTGCCGGTGCTCCTGCTTGTATGGACGAACTGAAAGCAGCGGGTATCGAAAACTTCATCCATGTCCGTGTCAACGTACTGGATACCTTGAAAGAGTTTAACGCCAAACTATTGAAGTAAGATGAGAAAAGATTTTAAAAACTTAGATATATATGCCGCATTTCAGCCTGCTAACGGTGCTGAATGGCAAAAGGCTAACGGTATCTCCGCTGACTGGAAAACGCCGGAACACATTGAAGTGAAGCCTGTTTATACAAAAGAAGACCTCGAAGGAATGGAACACCTCGGCTATGCTGCCGGACTTCCGCCCTATCTGCGTGGTCCGTATTCAGTAATGTACACGCTTCGTCCTTGGACTATCCGCCAGTATGCCGGATTCTCCACTGCTGAAGAATCAAATGCTTTCTATCGCCGTAACTTGGCTTCCGGTCAGAAAGGTCTGTCGGTAGCATTCGACTTGGCTACTCATCGCGGTTATGACCCCGACCACGAACGTGTTGTGGGCGACGTAGGTAAGGCAGGTGTGTCTATCTGTTCCTTAGAGAACATGAAAGTCCTGTTCGATGGCATTCCTTTGAACAAGATGTCCGTGTCTATGACAATGAACGGTGCGGTACTTCCTATTATGGCATTCTATATCAATGCCGGACTGGAACAAGGTGCCAAACTGGAAGAAATGGCAGGTACAATCCAAAACGATATTCTGAAAGAGTTTATGGTGCGTAACACCTATATTTATCCGCCTGCATTCTCTATGAAGATTATTTCCGATATCTTCGAATATACTTCACAGAAGATGCCGAAATTCAATTCTATCTCTATCTCCGGTTACCACATGCAGGAAGCAGGTGCTACGGCGGATATCGAGTTGGCTTATACATTGGCTGACGGTTTGGAATATCTTCGTGCCGGAACTGCCGCAGGCATCGACATTGATGCGTTTGCTCCGCGTCTGTCTTTCTTCTGGGCAATCGGTACAAACCACTTTATGGAAATTGCCAAGATGCGTGCCGCACGTATGTTGTGGGCGAAGATTGTGAAACAGTTCAATCCGAAGAACCCGAAATCACTGGCATTGCGTACTCACTCACAGACTTCCGGTTGGTCACTGACCGAACAAGACCCGTTCAACAACGTGGGACGTACTTGTATCGAAGCTATGGCTGCCGCTTTGGGACATACTCAGTCTCTGCATACCAATGCATTGGATGAGGCTATCGCTCTTCCGACAGATTTCTCCGCACGTATTGCACGTAATACTCAGATTTATATTCAGGAAGAAACTTACATTTGTAAGAATGTTGACCCGTGGGGCGGTTCTTATTATGTAGAGTCTTTGACGAACGAATTGGCTCATAAGGCTTGGGAGCACATTCAGGAAATCGAAAAACTGGGTGGTATGGCGAAAGCTATCGAAACCGGCATTCCGAAGATGCGTATCGAAGAAGCTGCCGCACGTACACAGGCTCGTATCGACAGTGGTCAGCAGACTATTGTGGGTGTGAACAAGTACCGTCTGGATAAAGAAGCTCCGATTGATATTCTTGAAATTGATAATACTGCCGTTCGTCTTGAACAGATTGAAAACCTGAAACGTTTGAAAGAAGGACGCAACCAGGCTGAAGTGGACAAGGCATTGGCTGCAATTACCGAATGTGTGAAGACCGGTAAGGGTAACTTGCTGGAACTGGCTGTGGAAGCGGCTCGTGTTCGTGCGACATTGGGTGAAATCTCATTTGCTTGCGAACAGATAGTAGGACGTTATAAAGCAATAATTAGAACTATATCAGGCGTGTATTCATCAGAAAGTAAAAACGACAGCGACTTCAAGCGTGCTTGTGAACTGGCTGAGAAGTTTGCGAAGAAAGAGGGGCGTCAACCTCGTATTATGGTTGCCAAAATGGGACAGGACGGTCACGACCGTGGTGCTAAAGTGGTAGCAACAGGTTATGCGGACTGTGGTTTCGACGTGGATATGGGACCTCTGTTCCAGACTCCTGCGGAAGCAGCTCGCGAAGCGGTAGAAAACGATGTTCATGTAGTAGGTGTTTCTTCACTGGCTGCCGGACACAAGACATTGGTTCCGCAGATTATCGAAGAGTTGAAGAAACTGGGACGTGAAGACATTGTAGTGATTGCCGGTGGCGTTATCCCTGCACAGGATTATGACTTCTTGTATAAGGCAGGTGTGGCCGCTATTTTCGGTCCGGGTACTCCGGTAGCGAAAGCTGCTTGTCAAATTCTGGAAATTCTTATGGATGAAGAATAATTGTAGTTGATATATCTAGATTAGAACGTTAACGAAGTGATTGTCTTTTATAATAGAGGCAATCACTTTTTTCTTATGATAGACTTTTTTTTATCTTCATGCGGTCAGTGAGAAATAATCATGTAACTTTGTAGACTGATAGTATAAAAACAAGAGGAGAAAGAATGATAGTTTGCATAGCCGAAAAGCCATCTGTTGCACGCGATATAGCCGAGGTACTCGGCGCTCATACAAGGAAAGAGGGATATATAGAAGGGAACGGATACCAGGTGACCTGGACATTCGGGCATCTCTGTACCTTGAAAGAACCGCATGAATATACACCCAATTGGAAATCGTGGAGCTTGGGTAGCTTGCCGATGATCCCCCCACGTTTCGGTATCAAACTGATTGGACATGACCCGGGTATTGAGAAACAGTTTCATATTATCGAACAGTTGATGCAGAATGCAGATGAGATTATCAATTGCGGTGATGCCGGTCAGGAAGGAGAATTGATTCAGCGCTGGGTGATGCAAAAGGCGGGTGCACGCTGTCCGGTGAGGCGTTTGTGGATTTCTTCTTTGACGGAAGAGGCTATTCGTGAAGGTTTTTCCAAGTTAAAAGATCAGTCTGATTTCCAATCGTTGTATGAGGCGGGACTTTCTCGTGCAATAGGTGACTGGCTGCTGGGAATGAACGCCACACGCTTATATACTATTAAATATGGTCAAAACAAACAGGTGCTTTCTATCGGACGTGTGCAGACACCTACTTTGGCATTGATTGTCAACCGTCAGTTGGAAATTGCCAATTTCCAACCCAAGCAATATTGGGAACTAAAAACAAACTATCGAGATACTACTTTCTCCGCACTTATCCGCAAAAGTGATGAAGAAATAGCGGCAGAAGAAGAAAAAAACGGTGGAAAAAAGAAAATAGACAATCCGGGTATCGATCCTATCGCCAATCGTGAAGAAGGTGAAGCCTTGGTACAACGTATCAAAGACCTTCCTTTTGTGGTAACCAGTGTTGGTAAGAAAGACGGAAAGGAATATGCTCCGCGTTTGTTTGACTTGACTTCCCTTCAGGTAGAGTGTAACAAGAAATTCGCCTATTCTGCCGATGAAACACTGAAACTGATCCAATCTCTTTATGAGAAGAAAGTTGCTACATATCCACGTGTTGATACCACTTTTCTGAGCGACGATATTTATCCGAAATGTCCTGGTATTCTGAAAGGGCTTCGTGATTACGAAGTATTGACTGCCCCGTTGAATGGTTCTACGTTGCCTAAATCAAAAAAGGTATTTGATAATTCGAAAGTGACGGACCACCACGCCATTATCCCTACCGGAGTTTATGCTCAAAACCTTACTGATATGGAACGTCGTGTCTATGACTTAATAGCGCGCCGTTTTATAGCAGTGTTCTATCCTGATTGTAAGATTTCGACTACTACCGTGATGGGTGAAGTGGATAAAATAGAATTTAAAGTCACCGGTAAGCAAATCTTAGAACCAGGCTGGCGTGTGGTATTCGCTAAAGATGTGAAAGACACTACTGAAGAAAAGGACGATGACGATGAAAATGTCCTTCCTGCCTTTGCAAAAGGGGAGAGTGGTCCTCACATCCCCGACTTGAATGAAAAATGGACGCAGCCGCCAAGACCTTTTACGGAAGCGACCTTGCTCCGGGCTATGGAAACCGCCGGAAAACTAGTCGATAATGATGAACTTCGCGATGCCTTGAAAGAGAATGGTATCGGTCGCCCATCTACCCGTGCCGCTATTATTGAAACGCTGTTCAAACGAAATTATATCCGCAAGGAGAGAAAGAATCTGATCGCTACACCGACAGGAGTAGAATTGGTGCAGCTAATCCACGAAGAACTTTTGAAATCAGCGGAGTTGACGGGTATTTGGGAAAAGAAGTTGCGTGAGATAGAAAAGAAAACATACGATGCTCGCCAATTTCTTGAAGAACTGAAACAAATGGTTTCGGAAATTGTAATGAGTGTACTTTCTGATAATACCAATCGTCGTATCACTATTCAAGATGCGGTAGCTGCCAAGACCGAAGAGAAGGCAAAGAAGGAACCTAAAAAACGTGAACGGAAAGTAAGTACGCCGCCGAAAGAGAAAAAAAAGAATTCCGAAGCAGGAGAATCAAAAGAGTCAAAAACAGAAGTATCACCGTCTCCTGTTGCTACCCCTATTTCTTCTCTGAATAATACTCCGGACTCATTAGTAGGACAATCCTGTCCGGTTTGTGGTAAGGGAATTATCATAAAAGGAAAAACAGCCTACGGGTGTTCGGAATGGAAAAATGGATGTACATACCGAAAAACATTTGAATAGTTTTAGTCTTATAAGGTTTAAGTAAAAGACGAGTTTCAGTTGTAGCCAATACTATTACTAAATTATAGTGTGTTGTTGTAAATTTCATCATAATAAGAAAAAAATGTCGCGATAAGGAAAAAAGTTCTCACTACAGTGAGAACTTTTTTTCATAATAGTGGAAGCATTTAGGGAAAATGTAACTAATTTCTGATATTTGTAATTATTAAGATTAAGACGTTCGCGTAATGTATATTGTTGGTATTCAAAAAGATAACGCGATTCTATGAAACTTTGATCGAGTACACTGAATCAAATGCTAAAAAATGCCTAAGTTCTACTTGAACTTAGGTTATAAACTGAAAAAGAAAGCCCTGTGCTACTCTCACTTGAATAATACGGTAGATATATTAGATCGAAATATAGTCATGGACTATTTTAGGCATGAAAATCACTGGCAAAGTTCACAAAAGAAAAAAAATAATAATAAAACAATTTATTATATATTGTTATATAATAAAATATTGTATATTTGCATTCGAGAATATTAAATATTTGCACAAGACACAAGAAGGCTATATAAAAATAAATACAGAGAAAGTACATTTAAACATCCAAATAATATTTAAGGTACTTATTTTTTATTATTTATTACCTTTTACCTAAGTTCAAGTAGAACTTAGTAACAAGCAAAGGATATTCGACTAATTTTTTATTAACTAAATCAAGAAATGCTTATGAAAAGAAAACCTCCGCTTATCTTATGAATTATGAATTTTGGAAATGAAAATTCAAAAACAAAGGCAAACATGTTGATACTTCAAAGGAGTGTTAACAGGCTTATTCTCTAAAATTGATTCCAGTCAGGTCCCCAAAAAACTGATGGATTTCGATTAATCGTTAACCTTTGATCTTGGTTTAAAAGTTTATTTGATCTTCCTTTCATAGGATAAAAAACTGATAAACTATTAAATAGGATCATTAATTTAATAAATGAAATAATAGTAATGAGAAAAACATCTTTGGTAACTATTTTATTTGCAATGCTGATAACCTTTCTTTCAGCATGTAAAAGTGATTCAGAAGAAGGTGGCACAACAGGCAAACCTTATGATCCAAATCAACCGATTAAACTAACCTCTTTTTACCCTGAAAATGGGGGAATGGCAACGAAAGTTATTATTAATGGAGAAAATTTCGGAACTGATCTTTCGCAGATAAAAGTATTCTACAATGAAAAACAAGCGGCAGTGGTACGTTCCATAGGAACTAAAATTTATGTCATTACTCCTCGGCAACCGGGAGATAATTGCACTATTACAGTAGAAGTAGGTAAAGATAAAGCCAGTTTTGAACAGCAGTTTTCGTATAAGACACAGGTTACTGTAAGTACGATTACGGGAACGCCGCGAACGGAAGTAAATGCAGTTGACGGAACATTGGCGGCAGCTCAGTTCGGATTGACTCATTTTGTTTGCGTAGATCGTGAGAAAAATATATTTGTTTGCGAAAGGTCCAGTTATCGTTTACGCCAGATAAATGAGCAACAAAATATGGTAACTACATTAGCTACAAATATTACAGCTCCATTTATTCCAATGGTTGAAACAGAAGGGCAGAAAGTCTTTTTACCGCTTTGGGTACAAGGAGGTAATTTGTTACAATTTGATCCGGAAACACAATGGGCTAAAAAACAGGTGAAGCCACAGAATGTAACATTAGACCAATATATATCCGCTGCTGTTAATCCGGAAGATAAACTGGTGTATATAAAGGCATTAAATGGAAACTTGGCTAAAATGGATCCTAAGAGTAAGGAAGCAGAACTAGTTACTACGGGGCTGGATGCGGGTTGGACTTATGATGCTATCTGTTGTTTTGATAGTCTCGATCCGGATGTGCTCTATATTTGTTATCGGAGCAAGCATTGTATTTATCGCTATGAACTTTCTACCGGAAATTATGAATTGTATGCAGGAGCAAGAGAAGATCCTGGCTATGAGGACGGAAAACGTTTGAACGCACGATTTAATTTCCCTTCACAGATATGTTTCGACTTAGACGGAATCATGTATATTGCAGATTCCAGTAATCATTGTATTCGTTCGATTGACCGGGAAGGAGCAGTAAGTACTGTAATTGGTGTCCCGGGCAGAGCCGGCTATGTAGACGGTACGCCGGATGACGCTTTATTTGATGAGCCTTGGGGAGTAGCTGTGGATGAAGAAGGTACAATTTACATTGCAGATACTAAAAATAAGTGTATTAGAAAACTTGCTATTCAGTAACCTGTTTATCACTAATTCAACATGAGAAAATTATATATTATTCAAATTTTACTTTTATGCTGTTTGGGCGTCATGGCTCAAAAAGCGGGGAAATCGCTGACTATTTCGGGTATAGTTGTCGATAAGTCGTCCGATAAGGAACCGATTATCGGCGCTAATATATTCTTGAAAGACCGTCCGGGCGTAGGTACAACGACCGATTTGGATGGTAGATTTAAAGTTCAGGCACATAAAGGCGATGTACTGATCGTTAATTATATCGGATATGATAAGATAGAGTATTTCGTTACCGATAGCCAGACAAACCTGGTTCTTAAAATGACTCCTTCTGCTACTGCTTTGGACGAAGTAGTAGTGGTGGGTATGGGAACCCAGCGTAAAGTGAGCGTAGTAGGAGCTATCACAAGCGTGGATATTGGTGACCTTGCTGTTCCGGCCACTTCACTGAATAACTCTTTGGGAGGTAGAGTGCCGGGAGTTATCTCTATCCAGTCGAGTGGTGAACCGGGTAAAAATATCTCGGAATTTTGGGTTCGCGGTATAGGAACATTTGGTGCTAATAGTTCGGCTTTGGTGTTGATTGACGGTTTGGAAGGCGATTTGAGTCAGGTTGATCCTGCTGACGTAGAGAGCTTTTCTGTTTTAAAAGATGCTTCTGCAACGGCGGTTTACGGTGTTCGTGGTGCTAACGGAGTAATTCTTGTAACGACCAAGCGGGGAACAGTAGAAAAACTCAAAATTACAGCCCGTGCCAATTTTACTATTTCACAGTTGAAGCGGTTACCTAAATATTTGAGAGCTTATGATTACGCCAAGCTGGCCAATGAAGCCAGAGTCGTTTCAGGAGAGAAAGAACTCTATTCTCCTATGGAAATGGATTTAATCCAATATCAATTGGACCCGGATTTGTATCCGGATGTAAACTGGCAAGACGAAATTCTGCATAAGACTTCTTTCCAGCAGACTTATTATGTAAGTGCACAGGGAGGTGGTAGTATTGCCCGTTATTTTGTGAGTATGGGTATGTCGAAAGAGTCGGCAGCATATATTCAAGGCCCTGACAGCCGTTACAAGGCAGACACAGGATACAACACATATAATTATCGAACCAATTTGGATATCAATGTTACTAAGTCAACCACCCTCTATTTGGGGTTGGACGGATTTATATCCAATAAAAAAGAGCCGGGAATGGCTAACACAGATTTACTTTGGAATGCTCAGTCAATGTTGACACCGTTGACTATTCCTACTAGGTTTTCAACAGGACAACTTCCGGCTTATGGTGTCAATGATGCCTATTCACCTTATGTAATGCTTAATCATACGGGAATGGCTACCCGCGAGACTTACAAAAATATGGTGACTCTCGCTCTGAACCAGGATTTGTCATTTCTTCTGAAAGGATTGAAAGTAAAAGTACAGGGCGCGTTGAATAGCGACGTATATTATGATGAGACTCGTTTTGTAATGCCGGAGATGTATTCGGCTATCGGGCGAACGACTTCCGGAGAACTTCAATTGGCAAAGAAAGTTGACGCTCAAGCAGCTACATTCAGTAAGACATTGAATCATTGGCGTAAATATCATTTCGAGTTTACTGCCAATTACGAAAGGTTATTCAATGATAAACACAGGACAACAGCCTTGCTTTACTATTACATGAGTGACGAGAAGGCGACTAAAGACATCACTGACAGTATGAGCGCTATTCCCAAACGTTATCAGGGAGTATCCGGAAGAATTACTTATAGTTTTAAAGATACCTATTTCATTGATGCAAACTTCGGTTATACAGGTTCCGAAAACTTCGAGCCGGGTAAGCAATTCGGTTTCTTTCCTTCGGGAGCTATCGGTTGGGTGCCGACAAACTATGATTTCATGCGGAAAGCGGTGCCTTGGCTGGATTTTCTTAAAATCCGTTTCTCGTATGGACAAGTAGGTAACGACCGTATTTCCAATAAACGCTTCCCTTATCTGACTATTATTAATTCTAATGCGGCTACGGGCTGGGGAAGCGATTCCAATGGTGTGAACGAGTCTATCGTAGGTGCTGACAATCTGGCTTGGGAGAAATCAACCAAAGCGGATGTGGGTATTGAAGCGAAATTCTTCAAAGAAAAACTCTCCTTAGTGGTCGATTATTTCAATGACCAGCGAAATGGTATTTTCCAGCAGAGAACTCAGGTTCCTGATTTCGCGGGTATTATCACCATGCCTTATGGTAATGTGGGAAAGATGCGTAGCTACGGAGCTGACGGAAATATTTCTTATTCGCAGGATATAGGCAAAGACTTCTCATTTACGATCAGAGGAAACTTTACCTATTCGAAGAATGATGTGCAGAACTGGGAACAGGCTGATCCAAAATATCCCTATCAGCAGATAAGCGGTATGCCGTATGGAGTGCAACGTGGTTACATAGCATTGGGATTGTTCAGAGATGACCAAGATGTGGAGAGCAGTCCGTCGCAGTTTGGAACTGTCCGTCCGGGTGATATTAAATATAAAGATGTGAATGGTGATGGACGTATAACGGAAGACGACCAAGTGCCGTTGGCCTACTCTAACTATCCGTTATTGATGTATGGATTCGGCGGAGAGTTCCGTTACAAATCGTTTACACTGGCTTGTCTGTTCAAAGGAACGGGAAATACAACCTATTTTAAAGTCGGTAATGGATATGAAATGGGATATGTTCCTTTCCATGGTGAAAAGACAGGTAATGTACCTGTGGAAGCCGGCGTTCAGGCAAATCGCTGGACTCCAGCCTGGTATTCAGGAGATCCCTCTACGGAAAACCCTAATGCAGCATTCCCTCGATTATCCTATGGTAAGAATGAAAATAATACTAAGAAATCTACTTTCTGGAAAGACAATGCGCGCTATTTACGTTTACAGGAAATTAGCTTAACCTATAACCTGAAGACCAAGGGATTTGTAAAAAGACTGGGTATACAGTCATTCGACTTTCAATTGGTGGGATATAATCTGGCAGTCTGGAGCGGTGTGAAAACAGTAGATCCGGAACAAGCACAGAAAATGGGGCGTGTTTATCCTATTCCTGCCCGTTACGCATTTCAAACCTATATCCATTTCTAAATATGCATGATATGAAATATTTTAAAAGATTAATGATAACGCTATGTACAGCGTTCTACTTTTGCCTGTCCTCCTGCAATTACTTGAATGTGGATGAGTATTTTGCTGATACATTGGGATACGATTCTATTTTTCAGAATAAAATGAATCTTCAGAAATATCTATGGGCTACGGCTGCTTTCTTCCCCGATGAGGGCGCTATCTGGGGTGGTGCTTATACACCGGGTGTTACCGGTTCGGATGAAGCCTTTGTGCAATGGAACACGGGCGAATTTCCCGGAGTAACATTTGTTTTGGGGCACACGACTCCCGATAACTTGGGAACGATGAATAACTGGGCACAGATGTATAAAATCATTCGTAAGGTTAATATTATTTTCAGTAGAATCAATGAATGTAAAGACCTTACAAATATAGAACAACGCGAGATTCTGGGCTATGCACATTTTATGAGAGGCTATGCTTATTATAATTTGCTTCAAAACTTTGGTCCTGTCGTTCTTGTGGGAGATGAGCCGATGAATACCAATGAATCTCCTGCATACTATAATAAGGAAAGAGCAACGTATGATGAATCAGTAGATTATATCTGTAACGAGTTGGAAATTGCTGCAAATTATATTCCTTTGCGGGTTACGGTATCTCAGTTCGGGCGTCCTACACGCGGAGCTGCGTATGCGCTGATTGCTCGCTTACGGTTGCAACAGGCAAGTCCTTTGTTCAATGGAGGAAGTGCAGCGAAAACGACTTTCGGAGGTTGGATACGTAAATCGGACAATGTTCCCTATGTTAGCCAGACTTATGACGAGCAACGTTGGGCGGTAGCTGCGCATGCTGCCAAACGGGTAATTGATATGGATATGTATGAGTTGCATACCGTAAAAAGTGACAAGTACACGCCGGAATTGCCGACCAATGTATCAGACGTAAACTATTATACGAAAACTTTCCCGGAAGGGGCTGTGGGGATTGATCCCTATAAATCTTATAGCGATATGTTTACGGGCGAATCGACCGCTACTAAGAATCCGGAATATATATGGGGAAGAACATCCGGTAGTCTTCGTAGTTATACCCGGCACGCTTTTCCGGTGGGGCTAATGGGAGGATATAATGGAATGGCTGTCCCTCAGAAGTTTATTGATGCTTACTATATGGTTGATGGTAGAGATCGTACCAATTCGAGCGATGAATATCCATATCTGGAAGACGGATTCACTTCTGAAGTGAAGTCTTTCTCCGGATACCAGTTAAAGAGCGGTGTTTATAATATGTATATAAACCGTGAACCGCGCTTCTATGCATCGATTGGTTTTAGCGGTTGTTTCTGGCCTTGTGCTTCTACAAGTGAAGCTGTGAAGAAAAATGTCTATGTCTATTATTGGAAAGGTGCGAGTGGCTATGGGGCTTCCGGAAAGGATAAAGCGGTAGGTTCCGGTGACGCCAACAATTATCCGGTGACCGGGTATGTGATGAAGAAATATGTCCATAATGATGATGCTTGGAGTGGTACCGATGCAACCGTATTACCTAAATCATTCCCCATTATCCGTTATGCGGAAATATTACTTTCGTATGTAGAAGCATTGAATAATCTGACCGGATCTCATACGGTGACTTTCAGCGATGAAAGCACGGGCACTTATACTCGCGATATGAACGAAATGGCGAAATACTTTAATATGGTTCGCTATCGGGCGGGTTTGCCGGGCTTGACTACCGATGAGTTAAGTTCTGCTGATAAAATGTTTGACATCATTGTGAGAGAACGCATGATTGAGTTCCTTCACGAGAACAGACGTTTTTATGATGTCCGTCGTTGGGGTATTTATTTGGATACGGAAAAAGAACCGATTGTAGGTATGAATACGGACGGGTTTGAAGATGAATTTTTCCAAAGAACAACGGTCAATCATCTTTTTGCACGTACCAGAGTGGCCGATAAGAAAATGGTCTTCTTGCCTATTCCCCGTGCTGAATTGCGGAAAGTGCCATTAATGGATCAGAATCCGGGTTGGGATAATTAACGGGAACTATAAATTAAAATTTGATATGAGAATGAAATCAATAACAAAATATATGATGTATTGTGCCGTGTTAATGGGATTGACAGCGTGCAATGAAAATTCAATATTTGAAGGTGAGCTATACAAGAAGGTGGTGTATGTGTTGAGTGAAACGGACTTGACGTTTCCGGTCACTCATTCGCTGAATACTCCGGTTTCCGTTGGATATATAACCATTTACGCAGGTGGTACACGGGCTATTGACCAGGACGTGACCGTAACGTTGGAAAAAGATCCTGACTTGATTGATAAGTATAATCATGATAACTTTGACTTGGATGAGGATAAGTACGCGAAAGAACTGGATCCTTCCAGATATACGATTAAAAGTTATACTGCGGTGATGAAAGTTGGCGATCAGGACCCCTATGTAAAGTTGCCTATTGAAGTTAGGACCGAGGGATTGTCTCCCGATTCCACTTATCTGATTCCTTTACGGATTGCCAGTTGCACTCCTTATGAAGTGAATAAAGATAAGTCGCGGGTGTTGTATAAGGTGTATATTGAGAATGATTTTACCAGTCAGAAAAGTCCTTTGACATTATTTATGAGGGGTACTCAGCTGCGGGAAGATGATACAAAGCCTACACAGATATCAGCGAATAAGATTCTATATCCCTTGTCGAAACGGGGTGTGAGATTGAATGCCGGCATTGAAAACAGTGCCAATAAAGCAGAAGAGGAATTAATAAACAAGTCGAGCCTTATCATGGAAATCGGTGAGGAGGAACTGACTTATATCGATGGTACCAAATATAATACTCTTATACTAAAACCTTATAAATCAGAATTGATAGAGGTAGTACAATTACCCGGTACAACTGATGATGATGAAGCATTGTCTGTCCAGCAGGCAAACAGATACATCACCGTAGACGGAGTCACCCGTTTTTATCTTTCCTATAAATATCGTACACTGAAAACTGCTGCGACCAATGACGCACCTGCCGAATGGAACTCATGGATTGAGGTTTATGAGAACATGAAAGTTCCTACTGACGATTAAGCTTGTTTATAATGAACGATTAGTTTAAACAAGGTAAAGGCTTGTTCTTTTAAATCCCGTATATGTGATAGTTTGAGTATTCAAAACAACGTATACGGGATTTTTTATGTGTATGATTAGTGTAGAATATTTTTATTGGGCTACTCTCTTTTCCTCCGTGTTATCCTGAAAGGATATTACTAGCCGTAATCCGTAGTCAATGTCCCAACGCAGTGGATTGACTCCATAACGGTTGGTGATTTTGCAGTATTTGGCGATAGTATAATAACTTCCTCCGCGTAGCACTTTATGTAGATCAATCCCCTTCAGGTCAGGATCAATATTTCCGGTGAAAGGAACTTTTTTATCATACCAGTCCATGCACCATTCGTAGATGTTTCCGCTCATATCATAAAGTCCGAGTTCGTTGGGTTTTTTGGTTCCTATATCGTTGGATACATATGTGTTTTCATTGGAGTATTTTTCTTTAAACCAAGCGACTTGTGTCGGGTCATCGCTACCGGCATAAATGTAGTTTTGGGTATTCAAGCCTCCACGTGCGGCATATTCCCATTCTGCTTCGAACGGCAGACGGAAGGGGAGGCCGGATAACTGAGAGAGTTTTCGGGTGAATCGTTGAGTGTCATACCAGTTAACTTGATCTACGGGATAGTTACGTCTGTGTTGGTTGGAAGGATTCTCCCCCATAATGACGTACCATTCATCCTGACTTACCTCATAGCGGTTGATGAAAAAAGAGCCCACATTCACAGGATAATCGTTGTTTTCTCCGAGATTGGCTGTCCCTCCTTCTACGTAAACCATATTCCATAATATGTAACGTATCACTTCTTTTTGCTCATTACTAATGCCGGGCGACCAGCGTAGAGCTTTCTCTAACTGCGAAGGAAGCGCACCGACAATGGTTTTTTCTCTCCGGCATTTATCGCAAAATGCTTTCCATATCTTTTGTTTCTGTGCCATATTGGGTAATATAATACCCAGCAATAGAAGAAGGAATATTATAATCCGCTTAGTTTGTTTTCTTTCCATGATAGTTCTATGTTTATCTTTTTGACGATAGAAGATGAGAATAACTGCAATCATTAGTCTTAAATTTATTTAATATCTCTTTGGGAGTCTTCTTTGGACAAATCCCTTATTTTCATTAAAATCATCTTTATTTTCGGCAATAATCGTTATATATTTGTTATTATAGATAAGAGTATCAATTATTTAATTTGAAAAGAATATGAAAAAGAAACAGACAGGGGTTATATTGATGTTGGCTGCTCTCTCTTTGATGAGTATACAGCCGGTAGAGGCGTGTACACGTGCCGTTTACCTCGGCCCGGAACAGTTGGTGATAACGGGGCGTACAATGGACTGGAAAGAAGACATTATGTCGAATATCTATGTTTTCCCGCGTGGCATTCAGCGTGTTGGGCATAATAAGGAAAAAACGGTGAACTGGACTTCCAAGTATGGAAGTGTGATTGCAACCGGTTATGATATAGGAACTTGCGACGGTATGAATGAAAAGGGCTTGGTGGCTAGTCTACTTTTCTTGCCCGAATCTATTTATTCGCTTCCCGGTGATATCCGTCCGGCAATGGGAATCAGTATTTGGACGCAATACGTGCTTGATAACTTTGCCACTGTACGTGAGGCCGTTGATGAACTGAAAAAGGAGACTTTCCGGATTGACGCTCCCCGTATGCCGAATGGAGGACCGGAATCTACTTTGCACATGGCCATCACCGACGAAACAGGCAATACGGCTGTGCTGGAATATCTGGATGGAAAGTTAAGCATTCACGAAGGGAAAGAATATCAGGTAATGACAAATTCTCCTCGGTATGAATACCAGTTAGCTATCAACGATTACTGGAAAGAAGTCGGCGGATTGCAGATGTTGCCGGGAACGAACCGTTCGAGCGACCGTTTTGTCCGTGCCTCTTTCTACATTCATGCCATTCCGCAGACTGCCGATGCAAAAATTGCTGTTCCCAGTGTGCTGAGTGTGATGCGTAATGTTTCAGTTCCATTTGGCATTAATACTCCGGAGAAACCTCATATTTCTTCTACCCGTTGGCGTTCCGTCTCCGACCAGAAGAATAAGGTCTATTATTTTGAATCCACATTGACGCCGAATTTGTTTTGGCTTGATTTGAAAAAGATAGACTTTAGCCCGAAAGCCGGTATAAAGAAATTGTCTTTGACGAAGGGAGAGATTTATGCAGGAGATGCGGTGAAGGATTTGAAAGATAGTGAGTCATTTACGTTCCTTTTTGAGACTCCGCTCATGTAGTAGTTTCTTGTTATCTATAAAATAAAACGGTGGACAGATGCTTGATTGTAAGCCTGCCCGCCGTTTTGTTTATACCGTTTATAATAATGGTTCTTGTGTCCACTTTACCGTCCGGCATATTCCTGATGAAATTCGGCCACAGCTTCAATGCCTTTCCTGAAAATATCCAGTGAGAAGTTCTCATTCGGCGAATGGATAGCGTCTGATTCCAGACCGAATCCCATGAGTACGGTTTTCACTCCCAGTACCTGTTCAAAAGTAGAAATGATAGGAATGCTGCCGCCACGGCGTACTGCCAACGGCTTTTTCCCGAAAGCTATTTCAAAACCTTTTTCGGCTGCCTGATAGGCTGCAAGTGAAATCGGGCAGACATAACCTTGTCCGCCGTGCATCGGTGTTACTTTCACTTGAACTGTTTCTGGAGCAATACTGAGAATGTAATCAGTGAACATTTGCGAAATCTTATGATGATCCTGATGCGGAACCAGTCGGCAAGATACTTTGGCATAAGCCTTTGAAGGGAGCACGGTCTTTGAACCTTCTCCCGTATACCCGCCCCAAATGCCGCATACATCAAAAGACGGACGGCAGCTATTGCGTTCCAGTGTACTGTATCCTTTCTCTCCGAAAAGTTCTTTTACGCCGATTGCTTCCTTATACTTCTTTTCATCGAAAGGAATATGGGCTATCATTTCACGTTCAGCTTGCGGTACTTCTTCCACGTCATCGTAAAATCCGGGGACAGTGATTCTTCCGTCTGTATCCGTCACCTTACTGATTATCCGGCAAAGCACATTGATAGGATTGGCTACCGCACCTCCGAAGTGTCCGGAATGCAGGTCGCGGTTCGGTCCTGTTACTTCGATTTCCCAATAAGCCAGTCCGCGCAGGCCGGTGGTTAATGACGGAAGGTCGGCACCCAACATACTGGTATCCGAAACAAGGATAACGTCCGCTTTCAGCAACTCTTTATGTTCTTCACAGAATGCCTCTAGGCTGGGAGAACCGATTTCTTCTTCTCCTTCGAAGATAAACTTCACGTTATTCCTCAATAACCCGTTTTTAAGGAGATATTCGAAAGCCTTCACCTGGATGAAAGACTGTCCTTTGTCATCATCTGCTCCGCGTGCCCAGATATATCCGTCCCGTATTTCCGGTTCGAATGGTTGGCTTTTCCATAATTCGAGTGGTTCGGCAGGCATCACGTCATAGTGTGCGTAAACTAATACGGTTTTTGCGTCTGGGTCCACAATCTTCTGTGCAAAGACAATCGGATTGCCTTGGGAGGGCATTACTAATGCTTCATCCACTCCCGCTTCGAGTAATAACTGTGCCCAGCGTTCGGCACATGCCAGCATATCGTCATGATGTTCGGGCAGGGCGCTGATACTGGGAATACGGATGAGGCTGAACAAGTCCTCCATTATTTGAGGTTCGTTTGCTGCGATGTATTTCTGAATTTCGTTCATATAAAGATAATAATTAAAGCTGGGTGGCTTTGTCCAGCAAATAATAATCAAGTATAGTCATAGCGGCCATTGCTTCGACGATAGGCACGGCACGGGGCAGTACGCAGGCGTCATGGCGTCCACGGGCTTTCAGTGTTGTGTCGATTCCATCGATATTGACCGTTTCCTGTTCCATTAGCAGAGTGGCTATCGGTTTGAATACAACACGGAAGTAGATATCCTGTCCGTTGCTGAGTCCTCCTTGAATACCTCCGGAGTGGTTGGTATGTGTTTCAATCCGTCCGTTGTTATTGTAGAAAACATCGTTCTGTTCGGAACCTTTCATTTTCAGTCCTTTGAATCCTTCGCCATATTCGAATGCTTTGGCGGCATTGATACTTAACATAGCATTGCCCAGTGCAGCGTGCAACTTACCGAAAACGGGTTGCCCCAGTCCGATAGGACATCCTTTGATAACGCAGGTCAGCGTACCGCCGATTGTATCACCTTCGCCTTTTACTTTGTATATAAGGTCTGCCATTTCCTTTGCTTTGTCAGGGTCAGGGCAACGCACGTCGTTAGTTTCTATCAGGTCGAGGTTGTAATCTGAATAACTGCCTTCCAACTTGATAGCGCCTACTTGTGAGGTATAAGCGGTAATGCTGACTCCTAATTGACGAAGTGCCAGTTTAGCCAGCGCACCGGCCACCACACGCGAAATCGTTTCGCGTGCCGATGATCGCCCGCCGCCGCGATGATCGCGTATTCCGTATTTTACGGTGTAAGTGTAATCGGCGTGTGAAGGGCGGTATACGTTTTTCAGATTATTATAGTCGTTGGAATGTTGATTTTCATTCCATACGATGAAACCGATGGGACATCCGGTTGATTTTCCTTCAAAAATGCCGGAAAGGAACTCGACTTTATCAGCCTCCTTACGTGGGGTGGTCAGGATAGATTGTCCCGGACGGCGGCGATTCAACTCTTGTTGTACAAATTCTTCGTCGATAGTAATTCCGGAGGGAAATCCGTCAATTACTCCACCAACTCCTTTGCCATGAGACTCACCGAAACTTGTGAGTCGAAAGATATTGCCAAATGAATTAAACATAGTTGTGGCTTTTTTAAAATTACTCTATGCAAATATAACAAAGTTTTCGGTAAGAATGTTGCGATCTCAAAATATCTTCAAAAAACGAACCAAATTGAACCTTTTTTCTCCTTTTTAGTTTATAATTGACGATTATTTAATAACTAAACCAACAATGTATGAAAAAGAATCTATTGTATTTATGGGCATTAATCTGTTCAGTCGCTCTCTTTACAGCTTGTAGCAGTGATGATGATAATGATATAAGTGGTAATAATCCTCCTGAAGAAGAAGCAGTTGTTACAGCTCCTGATGTAGTGGGCACTTATTGGGGTAATCTGGATATATCAATGAAGCCGGATAATTCCGATCAGGAAACAGTGATTGGCAATGGGATAGCCAAGTTTATCACCATTTCCCAGGTCAGCGATACGGAAGTAAAAATGGAACTGAAAGAATTTGAATTGTTTCTCAACGGAACGATCATGAAGTTCGGCGATATTGTAATAGACAAATGTACGGTGAAAAAAGAGACTGACGCCTCGACTTTCACAGGTCAACAGAATTTGACTTTTTCGGGAGATGCTGCCGCTCTCGGCACTTGTGCCACCACAGTAGAAGGAACAGTGGAAAGTGGAGCTCTCACTATGAATATCAATGTAAAAGTAGCTACATTGCAACAGACCGTAAAGGTTACTTATTCCGGAGTGAAGCAGGTGGAAGAATCCGGTAACGACTAATTTTATCTCTGAATATATACTACTGCTTTTCCGCTTCCATGTCTATGGATCATTCCTTTTTCGATGAAAGAGTTCAATTGGAGTATGGCATGTGTTTTGTTTACTCCGGTGATACTGCAATAGTTAGTCCGGTTGATGCATAGGTGCTTTCGTCGGAAATCCAGTAGTAACTTCAGGCATTCTTCTTCTGATATATTCTTTTGGGAATGTAATTCAGCAATAACTGTTACTTGTTTATTAAAACGCATATCCGAATCCGATATTGAGGTAAATCGGATACATTGCAAAAGTGATGGTATGAAAATCATTTTTAAAGATATTATTCAGTCCCCAGGTGAGATCAGCATATATATTAAGGTGTTTGAAGGCTCTCCATCCGGCACCTGCCTGTAATCCCCATTGGAAATGTCTCAAATCGTTCGAAAAGTCGTAAGTGGCAACCTTGTTGTCGGTAAACTCTACTTTAGGTCCCGTCGGGTTGTCTTCACGTAAATAACCGTCGTATACATGTCCCGAAAATTCTCTTGAAAGGATGTATGAGAAATAAGGACCGGCTTTTATATTCCAGCGATTGTTCAGTTTATAAGTAGCCATTAGAGGAATGGTGAGTCCGGCAGTGTGTACTTTTGTTTTTACGCCTCCTGTCCATACGCCGCTGATTCTTTCGCCTCCCTGTCCCAGAATTTCCATACCGTAGTTCTTTACGGTGGCGTTGGTAGTCATTGCCTTATTTTCGAGCCGTAGTCCTACAATAACACCTAACTTGTTCTGAACGGCAAACCATTTTGTTACTTCTCCTCCGATACTGATAGCAAGTGTCGGATTGTAACCATTGATAGAGCGAATCTCCACCGGAAGAGGGAACGGAGCTGTGCCGCCAATACTGAATCCCGCTTTTATTTCGTATTCCAGTCCGTGAAGGGCGGAACGGATAAGGGTCTTGTTTCTATCGACCTGTGAATAGCCGGGTAGCGTTATTCCGATACAGGCAAGCAAACTAAATAGGTATGGATAAATTTTCATCTTCATTGTCGGTATAAAGTCGTTATGGTTTAATGGTCCAAGTCCGAGCGGTAAATCAATTCAGCTTCATCAATTAATAAGGTGCTTCCGATAGCTCCGTTGAAGTGGTCTCCTTCCAGACTGGATGTAAATACGATAGATATATTATATTTTCCCATTGTCAATTTTTCCTTGTCGATGAATTTTCCCGGAAGGGTTGTGAACGGGAGTTTAAAGTAAGTCCATTCGTCTGTTTCCTTGGCGTCTTTGATACGTGCCATAGAAACCAGGTTAGGACTGGTGAATGCATTCGTCCCATCGAGAGTGGGGACGGATACGCTCGTTTCGTACATGATAGCATATATATCGCATATATCACGTTTCCCTTCGACAGGTTTGCCGCCTTCGGTGAACTGGTCTCCCGCCTTGTATTTATAGTAACCTGCCAGATAAGTCGGCACGTGCCGGAAAGGAAGGCCGAACTTCGTTGCTTGCAGGGGATTGCTCATGGCATTGTTCACGTCGAATGAACCGATAAACAAGTTGCCGGCGGCAATAGGCATTCCGACCAATCCGCCAAAAAATCCGGTACTGCGTGTCACGAGCGAAAGGCATTTTCCATTTTTCCCGTTTGCTATTTGGAAAGTAGGGTAGTCGTCGGCTGTTTTAGCTACTCCGGTCATGGCGTAACCGGCGTTGCCGCTGGCCCATTCCATGATGACTTTATCATTTTCCCTTTCCACAAATATGTAGTATTTCTTTCCGCTGATGGTATCTTCGAAATTGTAAATTGTAGCAAGTTCCGTATCAATGACTGATATGGCATAAGTCTTTTTCCAAATTCCGTCAGCGGCTGTCACTTGATATTCCTGCGGCGAATTGAAATTGCGTTCTGTACCACTGGCGGGTGTGATCGTAGCTCCCGAAGTAAGTGTAAATTCCGGTGCAAGGGCGGAGATATTCGTTCCCGGAGTGACAAAGAGGGTTACGGAATTATTATTGATGATAGGACTAGTCGTCATTGTTATTCCCGGTAGCCGGCAACTTAGAATGTCTGCCTCTGCATTGGGAGCTTCGTCGCGAATGCAAGAAGATGTAACAATAACCAGCAGCAAATAGATAATCACGTGTTTTGCTTTCATTTTTCTACTTATTCTTTCAGTTAAAGTTTGGTTCTCACGAGGAGTAATAACAATATGGAAATTTATTTGTTCATTATTGAATGTATGATAAAAAAGAATTTCCTATTTTTGTAGGAACAAAACTAAAGAAGTGCATGATTGAATCTGAAAGACAGCAAATTATAGAGCTGATAAAAAAAGAAGTAATTCCGGCTATTGGGTGTACGGAACCTATTGCTGTGGCACTTTGTGTAGCCAAAGCAGCAGAGACATTGGGCGTGAAGCCCGAAAAAATTGAAGTGTTATTGAGTGCCAATATCTTAAAAAATGCAATGGGAGTAGGTATTCCCGGCACAGGCATGGTGGGACTTCCTATTGCCGTTGCTTTGGGTGCATTGATCGGTCGGTCAGCTTATCAACTGGAGGTGTTGAGAGACTGTACTCCGGAAGCGGTGGAACAGGGTAAACAATTTATTGCAGAAAAAAGAATTCGTATTTCTTTAAAGGAAGATATTACGGAAAAACTGTATATCGAAGTAATTTGTAAGTCCGGTGACAAAACTGCGAAAGCCGTGATTTCCGGCGGACATACTACCTTTATATATATAGCGATGAACGAAAATGTACTGCTCGACAAGCAGCAGGCTACCGCCGAGGAGGAAGAAGAAACCTCTCCCGAACTGAATCTTCGCAAAGTTTATGATTTTGCCCTGACAGCTCCTCTGGATGAAATACGCTTTATCCTCGATACAGCCCGCCTCAATAAAGCGGCAGCCGAACAAGCTTTTAAAGGCAACTACGGACACTCCCTCGGAAAGATGCTGCGTGGAACTTATGAACATAAAGTCATGGGTGACAGTGTTTTCTCCCATATTCTTTCTTATACTTCGGCTGCTTGTGATGCACGTATGGCAGGTGCAATGATCCCTGTAATGAGTAACTCAGGCAGTGGCAATCAGGGAATATCCGCCACACTTCCCGTTGTTGTCTTTGCCGAGGAGAATGGTAAGACAGAAGAAGAACTTATTCGTGCTTTAATGTTAAGTCACCTCACCGTAATTTATATCAAACAAAGTTTGGGACGTCTTTCTGCCCTGTGCGGTTGTGTGGTAGCTGCCACCGGCTCCAGTTGCGGGATTACGTGGCTGATGGGAGGAAACTACAACCAAGTAGCTTTCGCTGTCCAAAATATGATTGCCAATCTGACAGGAATGATTTGTGACGGGGCGAAGCCAAGCTGCGCTCTGAAAGTAACCACAGGAGTTTCAACAGCCGTATTATCAGCAATTATGGCAATGGAAGACCGTTGCGTGACTTCCGTTGAAGGAATTATCGACGAAGATGTAGATCAGAGTATCCGTAATCTAACAAGAATCGGTTCGCAAGCCATGAATGAGACGGATAAAATGGTGTTGGATATCATGACGCATAAGGGATGTTGAATGGAAAATTAGATCATTAGAAAAGAAAAATGGAGAATGAAACTGTATGAGTTCATTCTCCATTTCTTATTTATTTACCATTGGGTAATGGCGGTGAATTCTTACTTATGGCAGTGGCCGCCTTCGCAGCCACAGTCGTCGCCACATTCATTGTCACCACAGCCGCCACCGCAACTGTCGCATCCGCAACCGCAGCCTTCGCCACTCATCAATTTAATCAGTTCCTGAATTTCTTCGTTAGTAGCAGGACGGCTTTCGATGATTTCACCTTCAAAAATCAGGTCGGCACCGGCCAACGGGTGATTGAGGTCAACTACTACAACGTCCGGTTTGATTTCCACTACGCTGGCGTTCACACGCTGGCCATCGCCAGTCTGCAAAGGTACGATGTTACCTTCTTTGATGTGTTCGCTATCGAATTTACCGTCAATTTCGAAGATATGTTTCGGAAGGTCGATAACGTGTTGTTCGTCATATTGTCCGTATGCTTTATCTGCCGGAATGGTAAAATCGAATTTATCACCTTTGGCAAGAGAAGTTATCTGGTTTTCGAAGTCTTCGAGAGTTGTACCTAAGCCTGAAATGAATTGAAAAGGATGTTCAGCTTTTGCTTCTTCGAACAATTCTTTTTCTCCATCTTCCATTGTATATAGTTTGTATGCAACGGTAATGTACTTGTTTTCTGCTGTTTCCATTTGATATTTTTATTTCTAAATTAATAAATTCCTAAAAAGATAGGTGGGCAAAGATACGAATTATTTGCTTGCTCTCCGGTATGGGGAAGGTAAATTTCAGATTATTAAGTGCTTTTGTCAGAAAGACGGGAAGAAGTGTACGGTTGGATAATAGTTGCAAATTCAACTGTTAAGTGATAAAATAGAGAAATAATGCCGCTCTTATCTTACAATTTTTAGTTTTTGAGTGATTTTTTTCTTCGATTTGTTTGGAGATAATAAAAAAGCCCTTACCTTTGCATCACGAAAATAAAGAAAAGAAGATATGAATATGTTACATACATCTATTAACCTAGCAGTTTTGCATATTATTCGCGTCGTGGTGGTCCCATCAAGAGCGTGAGAAAGGTTTTGTGTTGTATGTGTTCGTACCATAAAAGATAGAATTTAGAGCCTTTCTCACTGATGTGAGAGAGGCTCTTTAATTAAAAGATAGATTGAAATGAAAAAGCAATTACGCAGTTCGTTTAGTACGCAAGGCCGTCGGATGGCGGGAGCCCGTGCATTGTGGGCAGCCAACGGTATGAAGAAGAGTCAGATGGGAAAACCCATTATAGCGATCGTAAATTCATTCACACAGTTTGTTCCGGGGCATGTACATCTACATGAAATCGGTCAGCAGGTGAAGGCGGAAATTGAAAAGCTGGGATGCTTCGCTGCGGAGTTTAATACAATAGCTATCGATGATGGTATTGCTATGGGGCATGACGGAATGCTTTATTCACTTCCTTCACGTGACATCATTGCAGACAGCGTGGAATATATGGTCAATGCACATAAGGCGGATGCAATGGTATGTATCAGCAACTGTGATAAAATCACTCCGGGTATGTTAATGGCGGCTATGCGTCTGAATATTCCTACCGTGTTCGTATCAGGCGGGCCAATGGAAGCTGGCGAATGGAACGGTCAGCACCTCGATCTGATTGATGCGATGATTAAATCGGCCGATGAAAGCGTAAGCGATCAGGAAGTAGCGAATATCGAACAAAATGCTTGTCCTACTTGCGGATGTTGTTCCGGCATGTTTACTGCTAACTCTATGAACTGTCTCAATGAAGCAATCGGTTTGGCGTTGCCGGGCAACGGAACTATTGTAGCTACTCACGAAAACCGTACACAGCTTTTCAAAGATGCAGCCAAACTGATTGTAGAAAACGCTATGAAATACTATGAAGAAGGAGACGAGAGTATACTTCCCCGTAGCATTGCCACCCGGCAGGCATTCCTGAACGCTATGACATTGGATATAGCAATGGGAGGTTCCACCAATACAGTTCTTCACCTGTTGGCGGTAGCTCACGAAGCGGAAGTTGATTTTAAAATGGATGATATAGATATGCTTTCACGCAAAACTCCCTGTCTCTGCAAAGTAGCTCCGAATACACAGAAATATCATATTCAGGATGTAAACCGTGCCGGTGGTATCATCGCTATTATGGATGAACTGGCGAAAGCCGGTTTGGTGGATACTTCCGTTCGCCGGGTAGATGGAATGACGCTGGGGGAAGCTATCGACGAATATTCAATCACCAGCCCGAATGTGAGCGAAAAAGCAATCAGGAAATATTCGAGTGCAGCTGCAAATAAATTTAATCTTGTACTCGGTTCGCAAGGTATGTACTATAAAGAGTTGGATACAGACCGCACTAATGGGTGTATCCGTGATTTCGAACACGCTTATAGCAAAGATGGCGGACTGGCGGTATTGAAAGGAAACATAGCACAAGATGGTTGCGTAGTAAAAACAGCAGGTGTGGACGAAAGTATCTGGAAATTCACCGGACCTGCCAAAGTCTTTGATTCGCAAGAAGCAGCCTGTGAAGGTATCCTTGGGGGCCGAGTCGTCAGTGGCGATGTTGTCGTCATTACGCACGAAGGTCCGAAGGGTGGCCCCGGTATGCAGGAAATGTTGTATCCTACCTCTTATATAAAATCTCGTCACCTCGGCAAAGAATGTGCTTTGATTACCGATGGACGTTTCAGTGGTGGAACTTCCGGATTGAGTATCGGACATATATCTCCCGAAGCGGCTGCCGGAGGTAATATCGGAAAAATTGTAGACGGAGATATTATCGAAATTGACATTCCCGCCCGGACGATTAACGTGCGACTAACAGATGAAGAACTGGTTGCACGCCCGATGACTCCCGTCACTCGCGACCGTTACGTGCCAAAGAGTCTGAAAGCATACGCCAGCATGGTAAGTTCCGCCGATAAGGGAGCAGTGAGAATCATCGACTGATATTCATCTTCAATATAAATAAAGAATGAGTAAAGACTTAATAACAGGTGCGGAAGCATTGATGCGTTCCTTGGAACATCAGGGAGTGACTACTATCTTCGGTTATCCCGGAGGTTCTATCATGCCGGTATTCGATGCTTTGTACGATCATCAAAATACATTGAACCATATCTTGGTTCGCCACGAACAGGGAGCTGCTCATGCAGCGCAAGGTTTTGCCCGCGTATCGGGTGAGGTAGGTGTTTGTCTGGTGACAAGCGGTCCCGGAGCAACGAATACAATCACCGGTATTGCCGATGCAATGATAGACAGTACACCTATCGTAGTTATTGCCGGACAGGTAGGGACGGGTTTTCTCGGAACAGACGCTTTTCAGGAAGTCGACTTGGTAGGTATCACCCAGCCTATCGCTAAATGGAGTTATCAGATTCGCCGTGCAGAAGATGTAGCTTGGGCGGTGGCACGTGCATTCTATATTGCCCGTAGCGGTCGTCCCGGTCCGGTAGTATTGGACTTCGCCAAAGATGCACAGAATGCAAAGACAAAATACGAGCCGGCGAAGCTGGATTTTATACGTAGTTATGTTCCGGTGCCTGATACCGATGAAGATTCTGTGAAGGAAGCCGCCGAACTGATAAATAATGCCGAACGTCCGCTTGTATTGGTAGGACAGGGGGTAGAACTCGGAAATGCACAAAGTGAACTGAGAGCCTTTATTGAAAAAGCTGATATGCCTGCCGGATGTACATTGCTCGGACTTTCCGCTTTGCCTACCGATCATCCTTTGAATAAAGGTATGCTGGGAATGCATGGTAATTTAGGTCCGAACATCAATACCAACAAATGTGATGTCCTGATTGCTGTCGGTATGCGTTTTGATGATCGCGTGACAGGTAATCTGGCTACTTATGCCAAACAGGCAAAAGTAATCCATTTTGATATAGATCCTGCGGAAGTAAATAAAAACGTGAAAGTAGATATCGCTGTTCTGGGAGATTGCAAAAATACATTAGCTGCCGTAACCGGATTACTAAAAGAGAACAAGCATACCGAATGGAACGATAGTTTTAAAGAATATGAGAAGGTGGAGGAAGAAAAAGTAATTCGTCCCGAACTTTATCCGGCTACGGATTCACTGACCATGGGCGAAGTAGCACGTGCCGTAAGTGAGGCAACCCACCATGAAGCAGTATTGGTGACGGATGTCGGTCAGAACCAGATGATATCTGCTCGTTACTTTAAATATTCGAAAGAACGCAGTATTATTACTTCCGGAGGGCTTGGAACAATGGGGTTCGGACTTCCCGCAGCTATCGGAGCCACTTTCGGTGCACCGGAGCGTACCGTCTGCGTGTTTATGGGAGACGGCGGACTTCAAATGAATATCCAGGAACTCGGAACTATCATGGAACAGAAAGCTCCGGTGAAAATCATCTGCCTGAATAATAACTTCCTCGGAAACGTGCGCCAGTGGCAGGCTATGTTCTTCAACCGCCGTTATTCATTTACTCCGATGTTGAATCCGGACTACATGAAAATAGCTTCCGCATATGACATTCCTTCCAAACGTGTCTATTCCCGTGAAGAATTGAAAGTGGCTATCGATGAAATGCTGGCAACGGACGGACCGTTCCTGCTTGAAGCCTGCGTAATAGAAGAAGGCAACGTATTGCCGATGACTCCTCCGGGCGGTTCGGTGAATCAAATGTTGTTGGAATGTTAGGGGAAGTTGAGAGTTCGTATTTAAAATTTAAAGTTATGAGTGATAAAACATTATATACAATCATTGTTCATTCTGAGAATATTGCCGGATTGCTGAATCAGGTGACGGCTGTATTTACCCGTCGGCAGATCAATATCGAAAGTTTGAATGTTTCTGCTTCATCTATCAAAGGTGTGCATAAATATACAATCACAGCTTGGACAGATAAGGACACTATTGAGAAGGTAGTGAAACAGATAGAGAAGAAAATCGACGTGATTCAGGCGCATTACTTCACGGAAGATGAAATATATTTCCATGAAATCGCATTATATAAGGTGTCTACTCCTGCTTTTCAGGAGAATCCGGAAGCGTCCAAGTTAATCCGTCGATACAATGCTCGTATAGTGGAAGTAAACCCGGTGTTTTCCATTGTTGAGAAGAACGGGATGAGTGAAGATATAACCTCGCTTTACGGTGAACTCCGGGTATTGAATTGTGTTTTGCAGTTTGTTCGTTCGGGGCGTGTGGCGATTACCACCAGTTGTTTTGAACGGGTGAATGAGTTCCTCGACGGACGGGAGGCAAAATATAACGAAAGTAAAAACCTGCAGGAATAATGAGTGAAGAAAATAAAATAGGAACTTATCAGTTTGTGGCGGAACCTTTCCATGTAGACTTTAACGGTCGCCTGACTATGGGGGTGTTGGGAAATCATCTACTGAATTGTGCAGGTTTTCATGCAAGTGACCGTGGCTTTGGTATTGCGACACTGAACGAAGATAACTACACATGGGTGCTCTCGCGCCTGGCTGTAGAATTAGACGAAATGCCTTATCAATACGAGAACTTCTCGGTTCAGACATGGGTGGAAAATGTCTATCGTCTGTTTACTGACCGTAATTTCGCTATTATTGATAAAGATGGGAAAAAGATCGGATACGCACGTTCCGTATGGGCAATGATTAGTCTCAATACCCGCAAACCGGCAGATTTGCTGACCTTACACGGAGGAAGTATCGTAGACTACGTATGTGACGAACCTTGCCCTATTGAAAAACCTTCGCGCATCAAAGTGACGAGCGACCGACCGGTAGCTACCCTGACGGCAAAGTACAGTGACATTGACATTAACGGTCATGTAAATAGTATCCGCTATATCGAGCATATCCTCGATTTGTTTCCGATTGACTTGTACAAGACGAAACGAATCCGCCGCTTTGAAATGGCATACGTAGCCGAAAGTTATTTCGGTGATGAACTCTCTTTTTTCTGCGACGAGGCTAATTCAAACGAGTTTCATGTAGAAGTGAAGAAAAACGGTAGTGAAGTCGTTTGTCGTTCGAAAGTGATATTTGAATAACATAGAATATAAAATCAATTAATAACGGGTGGCGTAAGTCCCCAAAACTAAAAACAAAAAAGAAAATGGCACAGTTGAATTTTGGCGGTACTATTGAAAATGTAGTAATCCGTGACGAATTTCCTTTGGAAAAGGCTCGTGAAGTATTGAAAGATGAAACAATCGCTGTAATCGGTTATGGTGTACAAGGTCCCGGTCAGGCATTGAACCTGCGTGATAACGGTTTCAATGTTATCGTTGGTCAACGTCCGGGAAAAACATATGATAAAGCAGTAGCAGACGGCTGGGTTCCGGGAGAGACTTTGTTCGGCATTGAAGAAGCTTGCGAGAAAGGTACTATCGTAATGTGTCTGTTGTCTGACGCAGCAGTAATGTCTGTATGGCCTACTATCAAGCCTTATCTGACTGCAGGAAAAGCTCTTTATTTCTCTCATGGTTTTGCTATCACTTGGAACGATCGTACAGGTGTAGTTCCTCCTGCTGATATCGATGTAATCATGGTCGCACCTAAAGGATCAGGAACTTCATTGCGTACTATGTTTCTCGAAGGTCGTGGCCTGAACTCTTCTTACGCTATCTATCAGGATGCTACGGGCAAAGCTTATGAAAAGACAATCGCTTTGGGCATTGGTATCGGTTCTGGTTATCTGTTCGAAACAACTTTCCAACGAGAAGCTACTTCCGATTTGACAGGTGAACGTGGTTCGCTAATGGGTGCAATCCAAGGTTTGCTGTTGGCACAATACGAAGTATTACGTGAAAACGGTCACACTCCTTCTGAAGCATTCAACGAAACAGTGGAAGAACTGACTCAGTCCTTGATGCCGTTGTTTGCAAAGAACGGTATGGACTGGATGTACGCTAATTGCTCTACTACTGCTCAACGTGGTGCCCTCGACTGGATGGGGCCCTTCCACGATGCTATCAAACCGGTAGTTGAAAAGTTGTATCACAGTGTTAAGACTGGTAACGAAGCACAGATTTCTATTGATTCCAACTCTAAACCGGATTATCGTGAGAAACTGGAAGTGGAACTGAAAGCATTGCGCGAAAGCGAGATGTGGCAGACTGCTGTAACAGTACGCAAACTTCGCCCTGAAAATAACTAATCAGATTGAATATATATGTCGTAAAAAGACGGGAAGAAACACTCTTTCCGTCTTTTTTTCAAAATATCCCCGTCTTTATAGAGAAATAATGCAAGTTTGTTGTTATCTTTGTGGCAACAAAATAAAACAAGTTGTAATAATGAAGAACTACTATAAAAATGAAATACCGGAATAAGAACGTAAAATATATATATTTCCTATATCCCAATATCTGTTTATAAGTGTCTGTTAGACCAACAGTCCTTTGCTGGTAAGAAAAAGCCGATTGATAGAATATCTCGAATTTTTAATTCCAAGACTTGAGTCTGATGTGGCGAAAGATAAAAAGGGTATATAAGACAGAAAACATTGTTTGTTTTGTTTGTGTTAAAAAAGTTCTTTCTCGTGAGAAAAGGGGCTTTGATAAAAAGAGGATTACTCATAATCCTCTTTTTTTATGAATGACATCAATCTCTTATAAAAAGGATGCTTGGTAAGTGTGACGGCATCTCCGAGAATGACCAGTTTCATACGGGCACGGGTGATAGCCACGTTCATCCTCCTCAGGTCGTTCAGAAATCCTATTTGTCCGTCCTCGTTTGCACGAACAAGGCTGATAAAGATAACATCCCGTTCTTGTCCTTGAAAGCCGTCTACTGTGTTGACCGTGATAAGGCTACGGAAAGGACGTAGAAAGCTGCTTACTTTAATTTTACTCCTTAGATATTGTACTTGTGCTTTATAAGGCGAAATCAATCCGAAATCAATCTTTTCGTCCAATATTCTTGCTTTTCCGATCCGGTTGATATATGCCTCCAATTCCTGGAGAAGCAGGTTGGCTTCCTGTTTATTGATGCGTCCGAAACTCTCACCTACAAATTCCTCGTGAAAATCCATTTCAGAGGTATCTATCCAGTTCATAGGCGTGTCGAAATCGAGAATGCTCCGGTAACGCACTTCCGGTGCAGCTTCCAATTCTCCGTGGTAAAACCATTCGGATGGAAAACGCATGATTGATTCGTGCATTCGGTATTGCATTTTGAGCAGTGAGACAGCAGAAGGTTTCTTATGTACCACTTTCTCCATTAGTGTGTGATCCAGTCCGCTACGGGCGGCTTCGATACATTTGATAGTAGGAGGGAGTTGACAGTGGTCTCCGGCAAGAATCACTCGGTCAGCTTTGCGAATGGCAATCCAGCAGGCTGCTTCGAGTGCTTGGGCAGCTTCATCTATAAACAGGGTAGGGAAACGTCGGCCGTTGAGTAGGCGGTGGTTACTACTGACCAATGTTGAAGCAATTACACGGGCACTGTCGAAAAGGTCGGTGTTAATTTGTATTTCCAGTTCAGTAGCACGGTCACGGAGGCGGCTCATGCGGCTGCGCATACCCTCCCGTTCGGAATAACTACCTTTGCGCATCCGGCTGCCCGTTTCACGGATTGATTTTCGGATTCCCCAAAGCTCGGGATAGGCGGGATGACTTTCGAAACGGCGCTCGTAAGTAAATGATAACATTTTATCATTTACTCGTGTAGGGTTGCCGATGCGGAGAACTGGTACGCCACGGTCTACCAGTTTTTCACTTATCCAGTCTACAGCAGTGTTGCTTTGAGCGCAGACAAGTACTTGCGGTTCCCGGTGCAGCGTTTCATAAATCGCTTCGACGAGCGTGGTTGTTTTTCCTGTTCCCGGAGGGCCGTGGACAATGGCGACATCACGCGTGCATAATACTTTGTTGACGGCTGTCTCCTGTGTACTGTTCAGCCATGGAAAACGGACAGGGTATAATTCACGGAATCCGGGATTTTGCGTTCCCAGCAAGATATCACGCAGTTCTGAGAGGCGGTTACCTTTGGCGCGGATTGCATCTTCTAATGCTTCGAACATTGTCCGGTAGGATGTTTCATCAAAATAAAGTTGTATACCTAATGAACTGTCCGCTTGTAACTCTATAACTGCCCCTGCACCAGGTAAAACCACTACTATTCTTTCTTCGTCTGCGTAACTGACGGTAGCAATAAAATTCATATATTTCACTTTTCCATCGAAAGACTGGTGGAAAAAACAGACGGGGCGACCAAACTCGAAAGAGTGTTCTATCTCTTTATTTTCGGTCCGTGTAATATCTATTACAAGTTGATTCAGAGAATTGTAGTAGCTTCGACCGGGAGAGACGGGATACCAGCACAGACCGCGTTTCACTTTACGGGCAATACCCATTGTTTCGGTTTGTCGCTTGAATTCCTCTTTCTCGTATTCATACTCCATGCGTAGCAGGAGTTGCTGGTACTGAAGGTCGGAGACCGGGCTTTTCGAATTATTATTCATAATAAGTGCAAAGGTAACGAATCTTCTTTTTGGATAGAAAAAATATTTCATTTTGTTAAACAATCCTCGAACGCCGTTCGTTATTTTAATAGATAGACTAAAAAAACAAAAAGTAATATGGTATATGATATGACTATGCTAGAAGCATTTTACAGAGCCTATAAAGGGAAAGTAGAGCATGTGCGGGGGATCTTGAAACGCCCCCTGACGTTAGCCGAGAAAATTCTGTATGCGCATCTTTATGATGCCGCCGATGTGAAAGACTACAAGAGGGGAGAAGACTACGTAAACTTTCGTCCTGACCGCGTGGCTATGCAGGATGCAACTGCCCAAATGGCTTTGCTCCAATTTATGAATGCGGGCAAGGAAAAGGTGGCTGTGCCTTCTACCGTACACTGTGACCACTTGATACAGGCCTATAAGGGCGCAAAAGAGGATATACTTACTGCGACTAAAACAAACGAAGAAGTGTATGATTTCCTCCGCGACGTATCCTCCCGTTATGGCATTGGTTTTTGGAAACCGGGAGCGGGTATCATTCACCAGGTAGTACTCGAGAACTATGCTTTTCCTGGCGGCATGATGGTAGGAACAGACTCACATACACCTAATGCCGGTGGTTTGGGTATGGTGGCTATCGGTGTAGGCGGTGCAGATGCCGTAGACGTAATGACAGGTATGGAGTGGGAATTGAAAATGCCGAAAATTATAGGTGTTCGTCTGATCGGAAAACTAAACGGATGGACATCTCCGAAAGATGTTATTTTGAAGCTGGCAGGAATATTGACCGTAAAGGGAGGTACTAATGCAATCATTGAATATTTCGGTCCGGGAACCGAATCACTTTCCGCTACCGGAAAAGCTACTATCTGTAATATGGGAGCGGAAGTAGGAGCTACTACTTCACTTTTCCCTTTCGACGGGCGTATGGCGACTTATTTACGAGCTACCGGAAGAGATCGTATTGTCGATTTGGCAGAGTCTGTGGAAGCTGATCTCCGTGCCGACGAAGTTGTGACGGATGAACCTTTAAAATATTACGACCGTGTCATTGAAATCGACCTGTCCGAACTTGAACCTTATATTAATGGACCTTTCACGCCGGATGCGGCTACTCCTATTTCCGAGTTTGCGGAAAAAGTATTGTTGAACGGTTATCCTCGTAAAATGGAAGTCGGACTGATTGGTTCGTGTACTAACTCCTCTTATCAGGATTTGAGTCGTGCTGCTTCTTTGGCAAAACAGGTAGCGGAAAAAAAACTGAGTGTTGCTTCTCCGTTGATTGTAAATCCGGGCTCAGAACAGATTCGCGCTACCGCCGAAAGAGACGGAATGATTGAGACTTTTGAACAGATCGGTGCAACGATTATGGCAAATGCCTGTGGTCCTTGCATTGGTCAGTGGAAACGTCATACCGATGACCCGACACGGAAAAATTCAATCGTGACTTCCTTTAACCGTAACTTTGCCAAGCGTGCGGATGGTAATCCGAATACTTATGCCTTTGTTGCTTCTCCTGAATTGACAATGGCACTGACTATTGCCGGCGACCTCTGTTTCAACCCTTTGAAGGACAGATTAGTCAATCATGACGGTGAGAAAGTGAAACTATCCGAACCTGTGGGAGACGAACTCCCGATGAGAGGATTTACGCCGGGTAATGTCGGATATATCGCGCCGGGTGGAGCTAAAACGGAAATCAAGGTGAAGTCGGACTCACAGCGCCTGCAACTTTTAACACCTTTTCCCGCTTGGGACGGGACTGATTTGCTTAATATGCCTCTGTTGATAAAAGCCCAGGGTAAATGTACAACCGACCATATTTCTATGGCGGGACCATGGCTCCGTTTCCGTGGTCATTTGGAAAATATCTCGGATAATATGTTAATGGGAGCTGTCAATGTCTTCAATGGCGAAACGAACAAGGTCTGGAACCGTTCTACAAATACTTATGGAACAGTCTCCGGAACGGCAAAGATGTATAAGTCCGAAGGGATTTCTTCTATTGTAGTCGCTGAAGAAAACTATGGAGAAGGTTCCAGTCGTGAACACGCAGCAATGGAGCCGCGCTTTCTGAATGTCCGTGTGATCCTAGCCAAGAGTTTCGCCCGTATTCACGAAACGAATCTGAAGAAGCAAGGAATGCTTGCCATTACTTTTGTTGACAAGGCGGATTATGATAAAATTCAGGAACACGATATGCTTTCCGTCACTGGTTTGGTAGACTTTATGCCGGGACATAATCTGACAGTCGTTCTTCACCACGAAGACGGAACAAAAGAAAGTTTTGAAGTGCAACATACATACAACGAACAACAGATAGGTTGGTTCCGTGCTGGTTCCGCCTTGAATGCGAGATAAAATTGAAGTAAATCTTTTTAAAACTGTTATTTATAAAGAAAAAAGAAATGAGCAAAATAACCATACAAAAAGATAGTACGCTATTAGTGCCTGATGTGCCTACCGTACCTTACATTACAGGAGACGGGGTAGGGGCTGAGGTGACTCCTTCTATGCAGATTATAGTAGATGCAGCCGTTCGGAAAGCTTATGGGGGTAAACGTCATATTGAATGGCTGGAAGTGCCGGCTGGAGAACGTGCTTTCAATGAAACAGGTTCGTGGCTTCCGGAAGAAACGATGCAGGCATTTCAGGAATATCTGGTAGGAATCAAAGGTCCGTTGACTACACCTGTTGGCGGTGGAATCCGTTCGTTGAATGTTGCTTTGCGACAGACACTTGATTTATATGTCTGCCTTCGTCCTGTTCGTTGGTATCAGGGAGTACAGTCTCCGGTGAAAGCTCCCGAGAAGGTGAATATGTGTGTGTTTCGTGAGAATACGGAAGATATTTATGCAGGTATTGAGTGGGAAGCAGGTACTCCGGAGGCAAAGAAGTTTTATAAGTTTTTGAAAGATGAAATGGGTGTGACGAAAGTCCGTTTTCCCGAAACGTCTTCTTTCGGTGTGAAACCTGTTTCACGCGAAGGTACGGAACGTCTTGTGCGTGCTGCATGTCAATATGCGCTCGATCATCATCTGCCTTCCGTGACATTGGTACATAAGGGAAACATTATGAAATATACTGAAGGAGGATTCAAAAAGTGGGGTTATGAGTTGGCGCAACGTGAGTTTGGTGACGCTTTGGCGGATGGTAGGCTAGTGATAAAGGACTGCATTGCCGACGCATTTTTGCAAAATACACTGCTCATTCCCGAAGAATATTCGGTAATAGCCACTTTGAACCTGAACGGAGATTATGTTTCTGACCAGTTGGCTGCAATGGTAGGTGGCATAGGCATTGCTCCGGGAGCAAATATCAATTATAAAACCGGCCATGCTATCTTTGAGGCAACGCATGGGACTGCTCCTAACATTGCAGGTAAAAACGTTGTGAATCCTTGTTCGATCATTCTTTCGGCAGTGATGATGCTCGGATATTTCGGTTGGACGGAAGCTGCCGCTCTTATCGAAAAAGCTCTTGAAAATAGTTTTCTGGAAGCCCGTGCCACTCATGATCTTGCCCGTTTTATGCCGAATGGAACCTCTCTCTCAACCACAGATTTCACCCGTGAAATAGTGGAAAGAATCGAAAAATAAGAATAATGATTAAAAACATACGAATATGAAGAAAGAGTACCTGATTTACAAGCTGTCCGAAGAAATGAAGGAAGCTACCCGGATTGATACAGCATTGTTCCCCAAGTTCGACGTGAAACGCGGGCTACGTAATGAAGATGGCACAGGTGTACTGGTAGGTCTGACCAGAATTGGTAATGTAGTAGGCTACGAACGTATTCCGGGCGGCGGACTGAAACCGATTCCCGGCAAACTGTTCTATCGCGGTTATGATGTGGAAGATATTTCTCATGCAATCATCAAAGAGAAACGTTTCGGTTTTGAGGAAGTGGCGTACCTGTTACTTTCCGGTCGTCTGCCGGACAAGGAGGAACTAGCTTCATTCTGCGAACTGATTAATGATAATATGGCACTGGAGCAGAAAACGAAGATGAATATCATCGAGTTGGAAGGTAACAACATTATGAACATCCTTGCACGCAGCGTACTCGAAATGTATCGCTTCGATCCGGATGCGGACGACACTTCTCGTGATAACCTGATGCGTCAAAGTATCGACCTTATTTCAAAATTCCCTACCATTATTGCTTATGCTTATAATATGCTGCGTCATGCTACTTTCGGACGTTCGCTGCATATCCGACATCCGCAGGAGAAACTCTCTATCGCTGAAAACTTCCTGTATATGCTGAAAAAAGACTATACCGAACTGGATGCACGTACTCTTGACCTGCTTCTGATTCTTCAGGCAGAACACGGTGGTGGTAATAACTCGACTTTTACTGTCCGTGTCACTTCTTCTACCGGAACAGATACTTACTCGGCCATTGCCGCAGGTATCGGTTCTCTGAAAGGCCCGCTTCACGGAGGTGCAAATATTCAGGTTGCTGATATGTTCCATCATTTGCAGGAGAACATCAAGGACTGGACAAATGTTGATGAGATTGACACCTACTTTACTCGTATGCTGAATAAAGAGGTTTATAATAAGACCGGATTGATTTATGGTATTGGTCATGCCGTTTACACGATTTCCGACCCGCGTGCACTTTTACTAAAAGAATTGGCACGTGATCTGGCACGTGAAAAAGGCAAGGAACGTGAGTTTGCCTTCCTCGAACTTTTGGAAGAACGGGCGATCGCGACTTTCGGACGCATCAAGAATAACGGCAAGACAGTATCGAGCAACATTGACTTCTATTCGGGCTTTGTGTATGAAATGATCGGATTGCCGCAGGAAATCTTCACTCCTTTGTTTGCAATGGCACGTATCGTAGGCTGGTGTGCCCACCGCAATGAAGAATTGAACTTCGAAGGCAAACGTATTATCCGTCCGGCTTATAAGAACGTGCTTGATGATCTGGCTTATATCCCAATAAAGAAACGCTGACAGGAAACAATCCTTTTATTGAATAGATAAGTGTAGTCCCCAGGTGTATATTCCGATCATTTCCGGAGGTATGCCTGGGGATAAGTGTTTTTTAGAGAAAACTTTCTGTGTGTCATCGAGTTTTTATTTAAGGAGTTTTGCGTTGCAATTTTCCTCTTTTTTGTTACTTTTGCACATTGTAAAAGAATATCTGTATGACTATGAATGCATTTAATCTGTTTTTGGGCATAATGAGCCTGATCGCTCTGATTGTTTTTATTGCCCTTTACTTTGTGAAAGCCGGATATGGTATTTTTCGTACCGCTTCGTGGGGTGTGGCTATTTCCAATAAGTTGGCTTGGATATTAATGGAGGCCCCTGTATTTTTAGTTATGTGTTGGATGTGGGTGCATTCGGAACGCCGTTTTGATCCCGTCATACTGATGTTCTTCATATTCTTCCAGATTCATTATTTCCAGCGTGCATTCGTTTTTCCTCTATTGCTGACCGGAAAGAGTAAAATGCCGTTAGCTATTATGTCAATGGGCATTCTTTTTAATTTGTTGAACGGATATATGCAAGGACAATGGATATTTCATCTTGCGCCTGAAGGAATGTACGGCATTGATTGGTTTATGTCACCATGGTTTATTCTCGGAACTCTGCTTTTTTTTACTGGTATGCTGGTGAACTGGCACTCGGATTATATCATCCGGCATTTGCGAAAGCCGGGAGATACCCGCCACTATCTGCCTCAAAAAGGGATGTACCGCTACGTTACTTCCGCCAATTACTTCGGCGAAATAGTAGAGTGGGCAGGCTGGGCGATACTCACCTGTTCACTTTCCGGACTTGTGTTTCTTTGGTGGACGATCGCTAACCTTGTCCCGCGTGCCAACGCAATCTGGCACCGTTACCGCGAGGAATTCGGTGATGAGGTGGGAAATAGGAAACGTGTATTCCCTTTTCTGTATTAAGGCTATCTTTTGACAAAATATATCATACTACTATGAAATCAAAGTTATTTACCCCGGTCACTTTTGGACCTTTGACACTTCGCAACCGGACCATTCGTTCGGCAGCTTTTGAAAGTATGTGTCCGGGAAACGCCCCTTCACAAATGTTGTTGGATTATCACCGTTCGGTAGCCGCAGGCGGGGTTGGCATGACGACGGTTGCTTATGCTGCCGTGACACAAAGCGGGCTTTCTTTTGACCGCCAATTATGGTTACGATCTTCCATAATTCCCGGTTTACGCGAAGTGACCGACGCCATACACGATGAGGGTGCCGCAGCAGGTATACAAATCGGTCATTGCGGTAATATGTCCCACAAGAACATTTGTGGAGTAACTCCTATCTCTGCTTCTTCCGGTTTCAATCTTTACTCTCCGACCTTTGTGCGCGGAATGAGGAAAGAAGAACTTCCTGAAATGGCGCGTGCTTATGGAAAGGCTGTCAATCTGGCTAGAGAAGCTGGTTTCGACGCTGTTGAGGTTCACGCCGGACATGGATATCTGATTAGCCAGTTCCTTTCCCCTTACACGAATCACCGGAAGGATGAATACGGAGGTTCGTTGGAAAACCGGATGCGTTTTATGGATATAGTGATGAAAGAAGTGATGAAAGCTGCCGGTAGCGATATGGCGGTTCTTGTGAAAATGAATATGCGCGACGGTTTCAAAGGTGGAATGGAGTCGGAGGAAACGATACAAGTAGCCCGACGCCTGCTCGAACTGGGTGCTCACGGGCTGGTATTGAGCGGTGGTTTCGTCAGTCGTGCGCCGATGTATGTGATGCGAGGGGCGATGCCTATCCGTTCTATGGCTTATTATATGAATTGCTGGTGGCTGAAATATGGCATTCGGATGTTCGGAAAATGGATGATTCCGACTGTTCCTTTCAAAGAGGCATATTTTCTCGAAGATGCGCTGAAGTTCCGTGAGGCCCTTCCGGGTGCTCCGTTAATTTATGTAGGCGGCCTTGTTTCTCGTGAGAAAATTGATGAAGTGCTGGATGCCGGCTTTGATGCTGTTCAAATGGCACGTGCCCTGCTGAATGAACCGGGATTTGTGAACCGTATGGCACGTGAAGACCGTGCACGTTGTAATTGCGGGCATAGCAATTATTGCATTGGCCGTATGTACACGATCGAAATGGCTTGTCATAAACATTTGAATGAAGAACTGCCTCCTTGTCTGCAAAAGGAGATTGAAAAATTGGAAAAACAATGAATGAAGTGAAATGGGCGATCATTACCGGAGCTGACGGAGGCATGGGAACGGAGATAACCCGTGCCGTGGCCACAGCCGGCTATCATGTCATAATGGCTTGTTATAACCCGCAAAAAGCGGAAAACGTGTGCCAACGTTTAATGAAAGAAACCGGAAATCCGAATTTGGAAGTACTCGCTATTGATCTGTCTTCGATGCACTCCGTAGCCTCTTTTACTGATCGGATTTTGGAACGTAAACTTTCCATTTCCTTGTTGATGAATAATGCCGGGACAATGGAAACCGGATTTTCTATTACGAACGATGGATTTGAACGGACGGTCAGTGTAAATTATGTTGGTCCTTACCTGCTGACTCGTAAATTAGTTCCGACTATGGCATCCGGAGCACGTATTGTAAATATGGTTTCGTGTACGTATGCAATCGGCCGTCTTGATTTTCCTGATTTCTTTCACAGGGGGAAAACGGGAAACTTTTGGAGAATACCTGTTTATAGTAACACAAAATTGGCTTTGTTATTATTTACTTTCGAACTATCCGAGCAACTTCGGGAGAAAGGAATCACCGTCAATGCTGCCGATCCGGGAATTGTCTCTACTGATATCATCACGATGCATAAGTGGTTCGACCCTCTGACAGATATATTCTTCCGTCCTTTTATTCGTAAGCCGAAGAAAGGAGCTTCTACGGCAATTGGTCTGTTGCTGGACAAAAAAGAAGCCGGTGTGACAGGGCAACTCTATGTCAATAATCACCGGAAAAGCTTATCCGATAAGTATGTGAACCATGTACGGAAAGAGCAGTTGTGGGAAATAACGGAGCGTTTGCTGGCGCAATGGTTGGAGTAGGATTTTTTTCTCTTTTTATTTAATTTATCTAGTAATTACTTATATATAGGTATTGTGTATATCTATATGTTTAGTTTTTGTTGTCTAATTTTTACCAATAGATAGGGATTGTTTTGCACTCCTGTTTCTACTTACCTTTGCATCGCTTTTAAAGTAAATGAATAGGTATAAAGTAAAAAGGAGATGATTAATAAATGTTTTTTGGTTTTTCTAGTATTCTTATTTTCTGTATCAGCATATTCACAGCACGAGCGTCATTATACTAGTATGATTTCGGGCAGAGTGATATCTACAGAAAAGGAGGTCGTAGATTTTGCGACGGTCTATCTGAAAGGAACGAACTATGGCAGTTATACGAACGAAAAGGGAATTTATCACTTGAAAACTGTGGAAGGTGAATATATACTTGTCGTTTCGGCTGTAGGTTATCAAACAGTAGAAAAGAAGGTTAAATTAGCTAAAGGAGAAAGGATACAGGTCAATGTCACCATTGCACCGAAAGTGAAAGAGTTGGGAGAGGTCGTAGTAACAACTTCCGGAGTTGGCCGGGTAAATAAGTCAGCCTTTAATGCGGTAGCCGTTGACGCGAAGAAGTTGCATAACAGTACACAGACTTTAGCCGGCGCACTGACTAAGGTGCCGGGGGTAAAACTCCGTGAGTCAGGCGGAGTAGGATCGGATATGCAGTTGTATATTGACGGTTTTAGCGGGCGGCATGTGAAAATCTTTATTGACGGAATACCGCAAGAAGGGGCCGGTGCTGCATTCGATTTGAATAATGTTCCTATTAATTATGCAGATCGCATAGAGGTGTACAAAGGTGTGGTTCCCGTAGGATTCGGTACGGATGCTATCGGGGGAGTGGTTAATATTGTCACTAACAAACAACCCGGGAAGTGGTTTCTGGATGCTTCTTATTCTTACGGTTCATTTAACACTCATAAGTCATACGTACGTTTCGGACAAATATTCAAGAATGGTTTTATGTATGAAGTGAACGCTTTTCAGAATTTTTCGGATAATGATTATTATGTAGATACGTATGTACGTGACTTTGAAATCAGAGAAGATGGAAGTGTGCGTTTTCCGCCACTCGACAAAAGTAAGATTTACCATCTGAAACGTTTCAATGACCAATACCATAATGAAGCTGTGATTGGAAAAATCGGTGTGGTTGGAAAAAAATGGGCGGACAGATTGGCTCTGAGCTTCAATTATTCCTATTTCTATAAAGAGATACAAACTGGTGTTTATCAAGATGTCGTGTTCGGTGAAAAATTCCGCAAAGGACATTCATTGACCCCTTCGTTGGAATACTACAAAAAGAACTTATTCGTGAAGAATTTGGATTTACTGCTGACTGCCAATTATAACCATAACCTCACTAATAATGTCGATACCGCTTCACGGGCTTACAACTGGCGTGGTGAGTTTTACGAAAGGGGCAGCCGGGGAGAACAGTCTTATCAGAATAGTGAATCTAAAAACAAGAACTGGAATGGAACGCTGAGGATGAATTATCATATCGGAGAGGCGCATACGTTTACTTTTAGCCATGTGGTAAGTGATTTTGAACGTACAAGCCGCTCTATCATAGGTGCTTCTTCCAAATTTACGGATTTTAGTATTCCTAAAATTACACGTAAGAATGTCAGCGGTCTTTCTTATCGCCTGATGCCGTCGGACAAATGGAATATTTCGGCATTTGCCAAGCATTACCGGCAATACAACAAAGGTCCGGTGTCACAGAGTACGGATGGCATAGGTAATTATATAAATTTATCCAATACGGTAAGTGCTTTCGGATACGGTGCTGCGGGTACATATTTTTTATGGAAAGATTTTCAGGTAAAACTTTCTTATGAAAAGGCTTTTCGGCTTCCTACGACAGACGAACTGTTTGGTGATGAAGACTTGGAAGCCGGTAAAGTAAATCTGAAGCCGGAGAAAAGTGATAATCTGAATCTGAGTTTCAGCTATAATTATCAGTTTGGCAAACACGGGGTGTATGCCGAGGCCGGCTTGATATATCGGGATACGAAAGATTACATAAAAAGAGGATTGGATGTATTGGGGGGAACAAGTTACGGATACTATGAGAATCATGGGCATGTGAGGACTAAAGGATATAATTTATCGCTGCTTTATAGCTTCTCGCACTGGTTCGATGTAGGCGGTACATTTAATTGTATTGATACCCGTGACTATGAAAAGTACCTGGCAGGCACCTCTTTGCAGGAAAGTATGCATTACAAGGTGCGTATGCCGAATCTCCCTTATCGTTACGCCAATATAAATGCTAATTTCCATTGGAATGACCTGTTTATTAAGGGAAATGTACTGACGATAGGCTATGATAGCTACTGGCAACACGATTTCCCTCTTTATTGGGAGAATATCGGCGATAAAGATTCAAAAAACATGGTGCCGGAACAGTTTTCTCATAATTTATCCTTGTCCTATACAATGAAGAACGGGCGCTATAACGTATCATTTGAATGTCAGAATTTCACGGATGCGCAACTGTTTGACAATTTCAGCCTACAAAAGGCTGGACGTGCATTTTATGGAAAGTTCAGAGTGTTTTTCGGTAGATAATAAGATTAAGTTTTTAGTATAAATCAATAATAAAGAATATATGAAGAAAAAGTTTTTGCTGTGTGTGTTTGCGGCAGCCTTTTGTTTGAGTGGTGGTGTGTTTGTTGCATCTTGCGATGATGTTGATAATCCGGTGGATAACCCTTCGACTGACGGAGAAACAGCCTATGTAGTGGCTGCTACAGTTGGTGAAGCAAGTTATTTGGTGGCAGTTAGTTCTCTTGATGAAGGAACAGTATCAACAAAAGGAAAAGGTACCGAAGTGATTGGCGGTACGTATTGGGTATATAAAGGGTTGGATTATGTATTTGCTTTAGTTTATAATAAAGGTGGTGCCGGTACGGGAGCTTCTTATTATTTGGGAGCAGATGGTAAAATGAAAGAAAAATATACATATACCTTTAATCGTATCACATCGTATGGAACATGGGGAGACAAGGTGGTGACTGTTTCTACCGGAGACTCAAGTCAGAAAGACGATGAGCAGAATGTAGCTCAGGCTTTGTTGTTTAATTATCTGGACGCAACTGACGGTTCGCAAGAAGAAGGCACATTGATCGCCGAAAATTTCTTGGGTAATGGTGAAAAAGTTACTTGGGCAGGATTGGTAGAAGCTAATAATAAAATTTATACTTCTGTCATTCCGATGGGTATGAGTAAGTACGGTATTAAGGCATGGCCGGACAAAGTAACCGACCAAGAACTTATCACTAAAGCTGATGGCGGTAGTGGTAGTGGTGCTTATACGGCTGGCGTAATTCCTTCCACACAATATCCGGACAATGCTTATGTAGCAATTTATAGTGGTACTAACTTCAACGGGACACCCGTGATTGCTACGACTGATAAAATCGGTTATGCATGTGGTCGTATGCGTTCACAATATTATCAGACCATTTGGCCCGCTGATAATGGCGATGTGTATGTGTTCTCTCCCGGATATGGGCGTACGGCAGTTTCATCTTCTGATTTGAAGAAAGTGACAGGAAAGAAACCCTCAGGCGTAATGCGTATCAAAGCGGGTGCAACGGATTTCGATCCGGATTACTATGTGAACTTTGAAGAGATAGGCACTAAACATCCTATTTTCCGTTGCTGGCACATCTCTGAAGATTACTTCCTGCTTCAATTGTATAAAAAAGGAGCGGATGATATGATTCATGGCGGTACAAGTGCGGATGTCAGCGAGTTGGCTATTTTTAAGGCAGAAGATAGGACGATTATTCCTGTTACGGGTTTGCCTGCTGAAGGAAAGTTTGGCGGCGAGCCTTATGGAGAAAATGGCTATGCTTATATGGCTGTTACTGTGACTACTGGTGAACACCCTGCTTTCTATAAAATTGATACCAAAACGGGTAAGGCTGTGAAAGGTTTGACGGTAGAGGCTGACGCTATCACTACAGTAGGTAAGATGAAATATCCTTCAAAGTAACAAATACCTGTTAAATAGAAAATAGTTCTTTTTAGATGAAAGCCTGCCGAGCGGAAAGCTTTGCAGGCTTTTTCAAGAAATAGTAGTAATAAATAGATTATGAAAAAAATATTTGAAAAGATACATTTGTGGCTTTCTGTCCCTTTCGGATTGATAATCACCCTTATTTGTTTTTCCGGTGCTATGTTGGTATTCGAGGATGAGGTGAATGAGTTGTTCCGCCACGAACTTTATTATGTGGAAACAGTGGGAGAAGTCCCACTCCCTATCGAACAGTTGCTTGAAAAGGTGACAGCTACATTGCCCGACAGTGTTTCTGTGACTAGTGTCAGCATTTCTTCCGATTCCGAGCGTGCTTATCAGGTTAACCTTTCCAAACCACGTCGTGCGTCATTATATGTAGACCAATATACGGGTGAAGTAAAAGGGAAAAGTGAGCGTAGCGGCTTTTTTATGTTTATGTTTCGGATGCACCGTTGGTTGCTGGATAGTATGAATCCGGGTAATGAAGGGATCTTTTGGGGAAAGATGATTGTGGGTGTCAGCACGCTATTATTCGTTTTTGTGCTGATTTCAGGAATTGCTATCTGGTGGCCACGTACACGTAAGACACTGAAGAACAGTCTGAAAATATCAACAAAAAAAGGTTGGAAGAGGTTCTGGTATGATCTGCACGTAGCGGGAGGAATGTATTCCTTAATCTTTCTTTTAGCTATGTCGTTGACGGGGCTGACATGGTCTTTCCCGTGGTATCGGGCCGCTTTCTATAAAGTGTTCGGTGTGGAAGTGCAACAACGGGCTGCTTATGGGCAGGAGCGGAAAGGTGGTTCTCAAAAGGGAGATACCGAGCTGGCTTTGCGTGATGGAAGAAAAGAAGGGAATAAGGAACATTCGGAAAACGGTCACAATTATATACACTCTGTCACTTCACCTTTCGTCTATTGGCAAGAAGTTTACGATAAGCTAAGCCGCCAGAATCCGGAATATAAACAAATCAGTGTTGCTTCCGGTACGGCGAGCGTCTCTTTCAACCGTTTCGGAAATCAGCGTGCAGCTGACCGTTATTCTTTCAACACTGATAATGGTGAATTTACAGAAACAAATCTTTATCAACATCAGGATAAATCAGGAAAAATTCGTGGTTGGATTTACTCTGTACATGTTGGCAACTGGGGAGGAATGTTGACTCGGATTCTTACCTTTATTGCTGCTTTGATTGGTGCCTCATTGCCGTTGACCGGTTATTATTTATGGGTAAAAAAACTTATGAATAAGAGAAAACGTGAGAAAGCTATTTCTTTATCTTCCGTTGAGGCGAGAAAAATAGCATAAAGTGGCCATACGAAAAGTCTGGATATTGAATGATAAAAAGAGCGGTGGATGAATTGGAAAAACCAATTGTCCACCGCTCTCTATCTTATACTAATATAAAAAAGAATTTTTAAGAAGAATGAGTTAGATAGAAAGCTCTTTCAATACATTGACAAGATCTCTCTTAATAGGCTTGTCGTTCTTGATAGCCTTGCTGAACGGCACGTAAACGATTTCATCATGTTCGATTCCGATCATAACGTTGCGCTGGTCCTCCATGATTGCGTCGATCGCTGCCGCACCCAGACGGCTTGCCAGAATACGGTCATGAGCCGTAGGGCTACCACCACGCTGCAAGTGTCCCAAGATAGTTACGCGCACATCGTATTGCGGATATTCATTCTTTACACGTTCAGCATAATGCATGGCACCTCCGGTCAGTTCACTTTCGGCCACTAATACGATACTGCTGTTCTTTGATTTGCGGAATCCGTTCTTGATAAATTCTTCCAGTTGGTCTACTTCCGTACTGAATTCCGGAATAATGGCAGCTTCTGCTCCTGAAGCAATTGCTCCGTTCAAGGCGAGGAAACCTGCATCACGTCCCATGACTTCGACGAAGAACAGGCGCTCATGTGAAGTGGCTGTGTCGCGAATTTTGTCCACTGCATCCAGAATCGTATTCAATGCGGTATCATATCCGATGGTCGTATCTGTACCGTAGAGGTCGTTGTCAATAGTTCCCGGAAGTCCGATACACGGAACATCAAATTCCTGTGCAAAGATACGGGCACCTGTCAGCGAACCGTCACCACCGATGATAACCAAGGCATCGATGCCCTCTCTTTTCATATTATCGTAAGCCAACTGGCGGCCTTCCGGAGTAGTAAACTCCTTACAACGAGCTGTTTTCAGAATCGTTCCACCCAGTTGGATGATATTACTTACATTCTGACTTTTGAACTCTTTGATTTCGCCTGTTACCAGACCTTTGTATCCTCTGTATATACCTTTAACTTGTAATCCATTATAAATAGCTGCTCGTGTCACTGCGCGGATAGCTGCGTTCATCCCCGGAGCATCACCTCCGGAAGTCAAAATACCGATACACTTAACTGTTCCCATAACTTAAATATTTGTTTGACGTGGCAAATGTACAATAAAAAGTTGAAAGCGATGTTCCGGAAGTTCTTTTTCATGTGAAGAAAACATTAAAAATACTCAAATTGGTCTTTCTTACTTTCTTTTTATTCTTTTGTGGCAAGAAAACTGTAAGAATATTGACACATTGTCGCTCTCTAAAATCTTCTTCTTCGGATTGCTTCTGATTAAAAACTAAGATATTAATGCTTGAATGTGTTTGTATATTTTCTCCATTAACCATTTGGGAGTAGAAGTTGCTCCACACACCCCGATAGATGTTACATTTTGAATGAGCGAAGGATCAATCTCCTCCTCATTATCTATCAGATGAGAGTTGGGGTTTACCTTCAAACATTCTTCAAACAGCATTTTTCCGTTCGAACTTTTCTTGCCACTGACGAAAAATATCAAATCGTGCGACGCTGCAAACTCCCGTAGCTTGGGCATACGGTTGGCAACCTGGCGACAGATCGTGTCATAATATTCAAAAGTGGCTTCCGGCGAAATGTTCTGTTTGATGTATTCTACAATTTCCTGAAACTCATCCAATGACTTCGTGGTCTGGGAAAAAAGCCGGATACTCTTACTCAAATCCAGTTTTTTCGCTTCTTCCGCTTTTTCGATGACGATCGCTTTTCCGTCCGTCTGTCCTACCAGCCCCAACACTTCGGCATGACCCGTTTTGCCGTATATGACGATTTGTTTCTCCGGATGTTCGTTTTCCAGAAATTCCTGTTTGATCCGTTTCTGTAATCTGAGCACTACCGGGCAAGTTGCATCAATAATTTCTATATTGTTTTCGCGGGCAATAATGTAAGTCTCCGGCGGTTCCCCATGTGCGCGAAGCAACACCTTGGCATTCCGTAACTTCTTGAATTCCTCGCGGTTAATAGTGATTAGTCCCATTGTTTTCAGCCTGTCTACCTCCCGGCTGTTGTGTACGATATCTCCAAGGCAATAGAGCGTTTCACCCTTTGCCAGTTCCTCCTCTGCTTTGTGAATGGCCGTCACCACACCGAAACAGAATCCGGAACCTTCGTCTATTTCTACTTTAATCATAAAATTTTATTTGAGAGTGATAAGGGGCTTCCTACTGAAAACTAGTTGGTAACTTTATTAAATTGATCAAACAGCCATTCTTTCTGTTGTGCAATGGTCAGATTCGTATTATCCAGCAGCAAGGCGTCATCCGCTTTGCGTAACGGACTGACATCACGGTGCTGGTCGATGTAATCCCGTTGTTTCACATTCTCCAGAATTTCGTCGAAACTGGCTTCCTGTCCTTTCGCTTTCAGTTCGTCATAGCGGCGCCGGGCACGGATTTCCGGCGTAGCTGTCACGAATATTTTCAGTTCGGCATTTGGGAAAACTGTTGTTCCGATATCGCGTCCGTCCATTACAATTCCTTTTTTAGCTCCCATAGACTGCTGTTGGGCTACCATTTCTTTGCGTACAAAGTCGAGTGCACTGATCGGACTGACCTTGGAAGACACGCTCATCGAGCGTATCTTATCTTCCACATTAACATCGTTGAGATAGGTTTCGGGGCGTCCTTCCTTGTTCAGTCGGAAAGAGATATGAATATTCCCGATTTCTTTTTTCAGTTTCTCCGTATCGATGATGTCGCCGTCGAAAATACCATTCTCTATGCTGTATAAGGTAACCGCGCGATACATGGCCCCGCTGTCAATGTAAATATACCCCACTTCACGCGCTAAATCCTTTGCCATAGTACTTTTCCCGCAAGAGGAAAAGCCGTCAATTGCTATTGTTATCTTTTTCATATTCAGTTCATCTGATTTGTCCGCCAAAGATACGTTTATTTTGAAAATCAGCCATGCGTTTCCCCTATAAAAGCAGTGGAATAAGTCTGAAAGAATTAAAAAAGTTAAAAAGTCGGATAAAAAGAGGAGGAGAGAAGAAGGGTTATCTGAAAATGTACTATATTTGCCCAGAGACACATAGATAGACACTTTTTTTATTAATCATTATATTAATTATTTTTATGGAAGTTAAAAAATCACCCAAAGCCGACCTGGAAGGCAGAAAGTCTACATGGTTGCTCGTTGGTTACGTGGTAGTATTAGCTTTCATGTTCGTGGCGTTCGAATGGACCCAGCGTGACGTGAAGATTGATACAAGCCAGGCAGTAGCTGACCTTGTGTTTGAAGAGGAAATCATTCCTATTACCGAAACTCCTGAACAACAGGCTCCACCACCACCTGAAGCTCCGAAAGTGGCTGAATTGCTGGAGATCGTCGACGATAAAGCCGAAATTGATGAAACAACAACCATTATCAATGAAGATAATGCTGCTCCGGTAGAAGTAAAATATGTACCGGTACAGGTTGTTGAAGAAGAGCCGGAAGAACAGACTATCTTTGAAGTTGTAGAGAACATGCCGGACTTCCCTGGCGGACAAGCAGCTTTGATGCAGTATTTGGCTAAGAACATCAAATATCCTACTATCGCACAGGAAAACGGAACTCAAGGACGTGTAATCGTACAGTTCGTTGTCAACAGAGACGGTAGTATCGTAGATGCGAAAGTGGTACGTAGCGTTGACCCGTATCTGGATAAAGAAGCTCTCCGCGTGATTAACACCATGCCGAAATGGAAACCTGGTATGCAGCGTGGAAAACCGGTACGTGTTAAATTTACGGTTCCTGTAATGTTCAGATTGCAGTAATTTGTATACACTATAAATTAAGAGGCTGCTTTCGGCAGCCTCTTTTTATTCATTAATCTTTCTAATTCATCATGTTTACAGCTTCTCAACTACTCGATAAGATAAATAATTATATTTCTGAAATTCAGTTTACCCGGGAACCGAAAGGACTTTATGAACCGATTGAATACATCCTTTCACTGGGAGGGAAGCGGATACGACCAGTATTAATGTTGATGGCATATAACCTGTATCGGGAGGATGTTGCTTCTATATATGACCCTGCCGCTGCCATTGAAGTATATCATAATCACACTTTGTTACATGATGATTTAATGGACCGCTCAGATATGCGCCGGGGAAAACCGACCGTGCATAAAGTATGGAATGATAATACCGCTATTCTGTCGGGAGACGCCATGCTTATTCTGGCATTCCGCCTGATGACGGCTGCTCCGTCGGAGCACTTGAAGGAGGTCATGGAATTATTCGGTCTGACTACATTGGAGATTTGTGAGGGGCAACAGCTGGATATGGAATTTGAGTCTCGTGATAACGTCACGGAAGACGAATATATCGAAATGATACGCCTCAAAACGGCCGTGTTGCTTGCCGGCAGTTTGAAGATTGGTGCAATTCTGGCAGGAGCGACTGCCGAAGATGCTGAAAATCTATATAATTTTGGTATGCAGATAGGAGTTGCATTCCAGTTGCAGGATGATTTGCTTGATGTCTATGGTGACCCGGAAGTGTTCGGGAAGAAAATAGGCGGAGATATTCTTTGCAACAAAAAGACGTATATGTTGATAAAAGCTTTGAACCGCGCGGACGAAAAGCAACGGGAAGAATTGGACCGTTGGCTGAATGCGGACGATTGTCAGCCTGCCGAAAAAATAGAAGCGGTGACCGGACTGTATAATCAGTTGGATATACGTAATGTTTGCGAAAATAAAATGCGTGAATACTACACAAGTGCTATGGAAAGTCTGGCAGCAGTTGCCGTAGCCGAGGAACGGAAAAAAGAATTAAAGAACCTGGTGAAGCTGTTGATGTACCGTGAAATGTAGCTAAGTTCTTGAATAATATGCCATATAGAAGACTACCAAATACAGACCAAGCCAGAGTTCGGGCGCTGAAAGCAGCGGTCGAAAAGGGCGATTTGTATAGTGTCCGTGATTTGGCTATTTCATTGAAAACATTGTTCGAAGCACGCAATTTCCTGCAAAGGTTTGAAGCGGCGCAGATTTACTATACACAGTGTTATGACAATCAGGCGAAGGCCAGCCGCAAACATCAGGCTAATGTAAAAACGGCCCGTCTGTATATTTCCCACTTTATTCAGGTACTCAACCTGGCTGTACTGCGGGATGAAATTAAAACATCGCATAAAAATATGTACGGGTTGCCCGAAGCGAATGTAGTGCCCGACCTCTTGAGCGAAGCCGCTTTGGTGGAGTGGGGAAAGAAAATAATCGAAGGCGAACAGCAACGGACTGCCCAAGGTGGCATACCCATTTACAATCCGACCATTGCGCGCGTGAAAGTGCATTACGACATCTTCCTTGACAGCTATGAACGGCAGAAAAACCTTCAGGCACTAACCAATCGCAGCTTGGAAGAACTCGCTTCCATGCGTGGTCGTGCCGACGAATTAATTCTGGACATCTGGAATCAGGTGGAAACTAAATATCAGGACGTCACTCCGAATGAAGTCCGACTGGATAAATGCCGTGATTACGGATTGATCTATTATTACCGTTCCAGCGAAAAAGTAAAAGAAGAAAACGAACTGACATGCTGATAGATACCCATTCTCATCTTTTTTTAGAAGAATTTTCCGAAGATTTGCCACAGGTAATGGAACGTGCACGGAAAGCAGGCGTTTCCCGTATTTTCATGCCCAATATTGACAGTATGACAATCGAACCAATGTTGTCTGTCTGTGCCGATTATCCGGACCTTTGTTATCCGATGATCGGTCTGCATCCGACTTCGGTCAACGAGACGTACGAGCGGGAACTGGCAATTGTACGTGAACGTCTGTCGGCCCCGAACAACTTCGTGGCAATCGGCGAAATAGGACTGGACCTTTATTGGGATAAAACCTTCCTGAACGAGCAACTGTTTGTCCTTGAAAAGCAGATCGAGTGGGCGCTTGAATATAATTTTCCTATTGTTATTCATTCCAGGGAGGCGTTCGATTATATATATAAGGTAATGAAAACCTATAAAAACACCCCATTGACCGGTATTTTTCATAGTTTCACCGGGACGCCCGATGAGGCGGCGAAGTTGTTGGAGTTTGAAGGGTTTATGCTGGGTATTAACGGAGTGGTCACTTTTAAAAAGTCAACTTTGCCGGACACTTTGCGGACAGTTCCCTTGGAGCGTATTGTGCTCGAAACCGATTCCCCCTATCTGACTCCCGTCCCGAATCGCGGAAAAAGGAATGAGAGCGCCAATGTGCGGGACACCTTTCTGAAAATAGCTGAGATTTATCAGATGAATCCGGAGTACGTTGCACAAGTCACTACCGAAAACGCGCTAAAAGTGTTTGTAATCCGCAAATAAGCTCCGAAAGGTTTTAAATTATATTAATTTGCAGTATTTATTCAAGATAAAAAACGGATAATGCTTTATGAAAAGAAAAAAACGGATACATTTGTAGCTGAAAATGCAGGAAACCCATTGGGAGAGATGCTCGAGTGGTTGAAGAGGCACGCCTGGAAAGCGTGTATACGCCAAAAGTGTATCCGGGGTTCGAATCCCCGTCTCTCCGCGTAATGAAAAGAGAAATGTGAAGTAAATACAATAAATAATAATCAATTAATTAATCTTAAAAATTAGACACACAATGAAAAAGTTATTTGCAATTGTTGCTGTGATTGGGGCCTTTACATTTGGCTCAATTCAACTTGCTCAGGCTCAAGACGCTCCTGCAGCAGAACAAACTGAACAACAAGCTGCTCCTGCTGCTGAAGCTACTACAGCTGCTGCTCCTGCTGCAGAAGAAGGTGGTATTCACAAGGAAATCAAAGTTAAATTCATCGAAGGTACTGCATCTTTCATGAGTTTGGTAGCAATCGCTTTGGTGATTGGTTTGGCATTCTGTATCGAACGTATCATCTATTTGAGCTTGGCTGAAATCAACACAAAGAAATTCATGGCATCTATCGAAGCTGCTTTGGAAAAAGGAGATGTTGAAGCTGCTAAAGACATTGCCCGTAACACTAGAGGTCCTGTTGCTTCTATCTACTACCAAGGTCTGATGAGAATCGATCAAGGTATCGATGTAGTTGAGAAGTCAGTTGTATCTTACGGTGGCGTACAGGCTGGTTACCTTGAAAAAGGATGTTCTTGGATCACACTGTTTATCGCAATGGCTCCGTCACTCGGATTCTTGGGTACTGTAATCGGTATGGTG
>NZ_MNQN01000079.1:0-5326 GCF_001915455.1 Bacteroides sp. 43_46
AGAATGTTGTATGCATAGATTTATTAAGGTATGGTTATGAAGTATATGTCGGAAAGAATGGGAATAAGGAAATTGATTTTATAGCTTCTAAAGGTGATCATAAAATCTATATCCAAGTGGCGTATATACTTCTCGATGAAGCAACCGTTCAGCGGGAGTTCGGTAATCTACTGGAAATTCCTGACAATTATCCTAAATATGTAATCACTATGGATGAAATGCAGAGTGGGGGAAATTATCAAGGAATCAAACAAATTTCGCTACGGGATTTCCTATTGGCGGAAGATAAGGAAAAGCTATGAGTTGATTATCTTACCTTTACTTTTGAGCATAAGAAAGCCAAATATCTTGAACAATAGTCCAAGAAAAGAGAATATATTAATATGCGAAGTGAATCCCAAAAGTTAGACAAAAAACTTTTAGGATTCACTTCATTTTCAAATTAAAGCTAAACTCATTTAGCCTTATCTACTTATTTAATAACTTATTTGCTATTTTTGCAGATTAGGATTGTTAGTAATTTCACGTTCAGGGATTTCAAATATCAGTCTGGAATCTTCAAATGAAATTGTTTCCCCTGTTAATGCATAGTTATTTTCACCACGTACCATAGATTTATGAAAACGTTTTAGAGTAAGTAATCCACGCCCTTCGGCCCACATCTCAACACGCCAATTGTAATATATATTCTCCAATAACTGATCTGCATTCATATCATTTACTTTGGAGGCCGTTTCCTCATCACGTTGATCCAAAAGGGCCTTTAACGAAGCCCTTGCTTCTGTTAAGTGATTTGCCCGTGTATTAGCTTCAGCATTTATCAGATACATTTCTTCAACTCGCATATATACAATATCGTTTGTCCATGTGCGATCCCCCATTGCTTTTCTACCAGAATCATAGAATTTATACCAGCTAATTAGCACAGAAGGATGGAACCACTGCTTACGAGTATCCGACGCGGGAATTTCATTATATAAGTTTTTGTCTATCATCTTATAATCACCGGCTGAACAATAACTATAGGTAAAATAATCAATTTGTCCCCAAAAAGTAGGTAAACCAGCTGTGTTATCCTTAGTGATATCAAATGCCCACATCCATGAACCAATATTGATGCTACTAAAACCTGATTCAATAATTTCTGCTTGGCTCATTAAAGGATACCCCGAATTTTTAATTATATCAGCTGTTATTGCAGCTGCATTCTCATATTCTCCTTTTGTCAGATAAGCATAGGCGAGAATACCTTTAGCTGTCCATTGATCAATTTGGTCTTTTGTTCCATTAGGGCGCCCAATACCTTCTTCCTCCAAATTCTCCAAAATTTCAACAGCTTCTTTTAAGTCAGTTATTACTCGCTCATATATTTCTTCTACTGTTGAAAGTCCTAAAGTCTCAGCGGTTGCCTGTGAGCGATAAAGTGGTAATGCTTTTGCATTTTTATCAATATCATAAGACTTTGCATATAAGTTGACCAAATTAAAGTAGGAATGCGCTCTCAAGGCCTTTGCTTGAGCATAATAATTTTTATTATCTTCATTTTCAGGCACATTCTCATCTCCCCCTACTGTGTCAAATATTTCATTACAAGCCTTGATAATTCGATAATAGTATCTCCACAGCATATATGCTCTATTTTTTGTCGTAGTATTACACTGTAGTCTAGCAGCATCACTGAACCAGCCATAAGTTTCACCACTCATTGCCAAATCGCCACTCATTAAGTCAGTAGTGATGTCTATAGATTTTTGACCGAAATCATCGTGGTTTGTTGTACCACCTGTTTTCCAAGCAAAAGTAGTAGAATAAGTACCCAATGCCTGACCTAACATTATATTAGGGTTCCATTCCGCATTTTCTTTAATTTGACCAGAAGAAATATATCCATTGGGATCTTCTTCTAGAAAAGAGTCTTTGCAGCTTGAAAGCGTCAGAACTATCAATGCAGAGCAAGCTGTTAATTTATATATTATATTTCTCATATTTTTATGAATTAATCAATTAGAACTGAATCTTAATACCACCCATGATAGTACTCAATGGAGCATATTGGCTTCTGTCTGAGCTTCCGGAATCTTCATTCGGATCTGTACTTACTGTATTACCGGCCATGGAAACAAAACCTTTACGTGCGGAGAAAAATAATAAGTTATCACCCGAAACATAGATAGACAAAGCGCCTATATTCATCTTATTCATCCACTTTTTAGGGAAAGTATAAGCCAATCTTACATTAGATAAATTCAAATAAGAACGGCTTGTTATGAAACGGGTAGAAGAAGCATTTGAATATTCATCATATCCGGATGTTAAACGTGGGACGTCAGTAATATCACCAGGTTTCTGCCAACGTTTCTCAATATCATTATGCCAGTTTCCTGCTCCGGAGGTGTTATCTCCCATCAAAGTAGCGTACACTCCATCATAGGCATACCCACCTAAACTATAGGAGAAAGTTGCGTTCAATTCGAAACCTTTAACTGCTAAATCAAATCCAAAACCACCTTGTAAAGCGGGTATGCCCGACTTATCAACATATTTTTTTGTTGCATCGTTGTAATTTGAAGTCTTCTCAACTTCTAATTTTTCTATTTTATTCTTTTGCTGATAAGTTACCATATCGGTGATTAAGTCTTTAGTGCCATCGGCCTTCACATTATAATATGCATTATATAATGCCATACCAGTTTCCGGATCAACGCCAGCATATTCTCTCATGTAGAAATCATATAAAGAATGCCCTTTTGACCAACCGTAACCTCCTTGTATTTCCAAGGGCTTTTCTTTTCCCGTAGTATCATCAATTGGCATCTGAGTCATCTTATTAATATAATGTCCACCATTTAATCGGATATCAAAGTTCACATCATTAGTCTTAATAATATGCGCAGTCAATGAGAACTCTATACCTTTATTAACCATCTTACCATCATTAACCGGGTATTGAGCATATCCCAATGAAGGAGCTACTTGTTTCAGGAATAGCATATCCTTAGTGGTCTTCTTATAATATTCCACTTCACCTTCCAGGATATCAGCAATGTTGAATTCAATACCGGTATTCCATGTCGCACTACGTTCCCATGTCAAATTAGGGTTTCCTTTATACTTAAAACTGAAACTGATTTCATCATTCAGATTACCGATAGAATACAAATCGTTATAAGGGTAGTAACCGGCAATAGTCGGGTCTGTAATAAAATCCTGATTACCCAAAACACCCCAGCTTAATTTGTATTTCAGATTTTTTAGCCATTTTATATCTTTCATGAAATCTTCATTCGTAATGGCCCAAGCAGCTCCGATTGAGCCAAAAGTTCCCCATTTTTGTCCTTTAGCAAAGCGAGAAGAACCATCACGTCTCACTGTTCCATGTAGGAAATACCTGTCATTATAGTCATAACGTACTTGTCCGAAATAACTTTCCATATCAAAACCGTAGCTATCAGAATCCATATAATCCATAATTACGGCATTCGACCATTCTGTATTGTTAGGACGAACAATTTTTGATTTCTGCCCATAATTATCAGACATTTTATAGAAGGTAGATTCATGGGCAATAAATGCATCTAAATTATGTGCACCATAGCTTTTTTTCCATGCCAGAATCTGATTGGAAGTGAAACTGAAGAATGAACTCATATTCTTGAAAATACGTCCTAATCCTTCTGCATCACCATAATACGGATTCGTCAGCTCATTGTTTTTTGTACTCAAATATTGTAAACCCATATTAACCGTCGCCTTGAAGTCTTTCAAGAAAGTCGCTTCAAACATCGCGTTACCATTGAATGAATGAGATTGATACTCATTTTTGTCCAATTGAATTGCTCCCGCAGGATTTACACCTGAAGCATAAGGACGGCCATAACCTTCAGCCATACCATAGTCATACATGTATCCACCAACTACATTATCCTTGATTTTGTTTCCATTCTCATCACGCTGAAACACAGGGAACAAAGATGGCATGAAGTTTACAAACTGGAAACCATTATTCATATTATCACCTTGTCCAGGTTTGTTCATTTCCATATAGCTATATGCCATGTTGATATTTGATTTCAACCACGAAGTGATATCCTGAGACATATTGGAACGGGCATTAAAACGTTCAAAATCTGAACCGATATAATAACCCTCATCTTTTAAATATCCAAAAGAAGTGTAATGTGACAACTTTTCGCTACCACCGGATATTTTGACACTGGCTTCAAACTTTTCTCCGGTACGGAAAATATAATCGTCCCATTTCTCAGGAGTGTATTTACGAGTAACGCCTGCTTTAAATTTCCCCGTAGCAGGATCGATAACATCACCTGTGTTCCACATATTATATCCTTTGTAAATACCCGAATTCTGATAACCGGCCTGAGGATCATCATACCCCCACAAAAGCTTACTAGCCATAGCAGCTGCTGCTGCTTCATCACGACCACCAGCATATTGATATTTGTTTTTAATACCTTCCCATGTCAGCTCAACAAAACGTTCCGGGTTTTCCATGGAATCATAGAGCGGTATCAAGCGAGTGTTGACACCATACTTTACGTCTGCTTCGACTCTAGTTTTTCCTTTCTTACCTTTTTTAGTCGTAAGTAAGATAACTCCGTTTGCAGCTCTTGAACCATAAAGTGCAGTGGCAGTAGCATCTTTCAATACTGTAGTAGTTTCAATGTCGGACGGATCAATTCCGCTCAGATCAGAGCCAAACGGGATACCGTCAACTACATATAGCGGTGCACGACTTGAATTGACAGAGCCCAAACCGCGAATACGTATACTTGCATTAGATCCTGGTTGCCCACTGGTTGACACAACTTGCACACCAGCGACTTCACCGGTCAATGCCTTGGATAATTCAGAAGGATTCTTGTTAGCAATACGGTCCCCCTTGATTTCAGTGGCAGAACCTGTAAAAGACTTCTTCGTTGCAGTACCATAGGCAACCACTACAACTTCATCTAAAAGCTCAGCATCTGATTTCATCATTACTTTTACATGAGGCTTAATCACCACCTCTTGTGTTTGCATACCAATGTACGAAATTTGCAATGTTTTCGCAGAACTATGCGTTAGCTATATTGTTGATATATAGCAATATATTAATAGCACAGGAACTTATTATTCCATAATAGTATTTTGTAATTGATTGATTTACTAAAATACTCACATAATATATTTACTAACAATGTATTAGCAATAAAACAATGATATAAATGAACTATAGAATAAGTATTATGCGTTTGAATCTGCAGTAAAGTGTAAATAATAGTTGTTTTTTGAATTAAAAAATTGCAAATTCACAATAGGAATAAGG
>NZ_MNQN01000080.1:0-7347 GCF_001915455.1 Bacteroides sp. 43_46
TAGTCGATAGTATTCAACAATAATTTGATAGTCGATAGTATTCTCCATTCTCCTCCTTCGGGAAGGAGGAGTCCCCGTAGGGGGAGGTGGTAGGTGAATACGTAAGTCGGTTATTATCAGCATTGTGTATCCACCTACCACCCCGGCTTTCAGCCACCCCTCCTTCCCCGAAGGAGGGGAATGGAGATACCACCGACTGATTAAATTACCACCAAATTTGAAGAAGAACCCTAAACAGTTATGGATTATAAATCAATATGGCATAAATATTTTATAAAATAGAACCTACTCCAAACGAATAAACAAAAAAACGGTACCACGACTCACGTCGTAGTACCGTCACAACACAAACACAAAATAAAACACGACAAAACTACTATGCAATCTCCCTGTCTATACCGGGGAGGTATAAGTACTATCCATGTATATTCACATACTCACAAACAGCTTCAGGTCGACTTGCATCAATTAAACAAATCGCATGCACGATTTGTTTCTATTTTGTTTATATTTTCATGTTTTTACAACAAATAATTAAATATATCTTATTGAATACCTCTTTCACGAAGTTTCAATTGCCAGTTCCATGCAGAACGTAAAGTATCTTCCAAGGTTTCCACGGCCTTCCAACCCAGTTCCTGGTTTGCAAAATCAGGGTTAGCCCAAACCTTTTCAATATCACCTGCACGACGTCCTACAATCTGATAATTCAGTTTAACGCCGGTAGCTTTTTCAAAACCGTTAATCAATTCCAGAACAGACACTCCGCGTCCCGTGCCGATATTGAACACTTCGACTTTTTCTTTCTGTGTCTTCTCCAGAATACGGCGGATAGCGATCACGTGTGCCTTAGCCAAGTCAACGACATTGATAAAGTCACGGATACAAGAACCGTCAGGAGTATCATAATCATCGCCAAACACGCTCAGTTTCTCACGGATACCGATTGCGGTCTGAGTCAGGTAAGGAATCAGATTTTGAGGAACGCCATTCGGAAGTTCGCCCAGCAATGCAGTAGGATGAGCACCGATCGGGTTGAAATAACGCAGCATGATCGCATTGATCGGAGCACCGGAAGCTACCGTATCACGGATAATCTCTTCATTGATCTGTTTTGTATTTCCGTAAGGAGATTCCGCTTTCTTGATCGGGGCCTTTTCCGTTACCGGCAATTCATCCGGCTGACCGTATACGGTACAAGATGAAGAGAATACGATTCCTTCCACTCCATGTTTCGGCATCAGTTCGAGGAGGTTGATCAGTGAAACCAGGTTGTTGCGATAATAAAGCAACGGCTTCTCTACTGACTCTCCAACCGCTTTGCTCGCTGCAAAGTGAATGATCGCCTTAATTCCTTTATATTTGGTAAAGATAGCATCCAGACCTGCGAAATCCAAACAATCCAGTTTTTCAAAAGCAGGGCGAATACCTGATACTTTCTCTATATTGTCAACAACGTCGGCATTTGAGTTAGATAAATTATCGATGATGATTACTTCATATCCACTGTTCTGTAGTTCTACTACGGTGTGAGAACCAATGTATCCCGTTCCGCCCGTTACTAAAATTCTTTCTTTCATATTCTTTAATAAATGGTTAGTTTTTCGGCTTTTGTCGTTTGAGCTACAAATTTAAGGAAATAAAATGGAAATGCAATAATCTGCCGGCATTTTATTTAATAAAAGGCTATTAAAGTACTAATTAATGGCAGTCAGGTATTAAAAAAAGGATTGGAAACCCATTTCTGTATATGTTATACAGCAGGGTTTCCAATCCTATATTAAATTATCAACTGTAAGTCTTTACACCACGCCGGAGAATCCCATGAATGCCATGGCGAGCAGGCCGGCGGTAATCAATGCAATCGGTGTGCCCTGCATTCCTTTCGGAACTTTCACCAGGCTCATCTGTTCGCGCAATCCGGCAAAGAGAACCAGTGCCAGACCGAAACCGATAGCGGTGGAGAATGCATACACAACTCCTGTCAGCAGGTCATAGTCTTTCTGTATCACGAGGATAGCCACACCCAGGATACAACAGTTGGTTGTAATCAACGGCAGGAACACGCCCAACGCCTGATACAAGGCGGGGGAAACTTTCTTCAGGATGATTTCCACCATTTGCACCAGTCCGGCAATCACCAGAATGAAAGTAATCGTCTGCAAGTATCCCAGTCCGAACACATCCAGCACAAACTTCTGAATGAGGAATGTGACAATGGTAGCGATAGTCAACACGAAAGCCACCGCGGCGCTCATCCCCATTGCAGTCTCCACTTTCTTGGAAACGCCCAGGAACGGGCAGATGCCCAGGAACTGCGACAACACGATGTTGTTTACAAAGATTGCCGAAATAAATATCAATATATATTCCATATTCTTTTCTTATTTAATAGAGTTAAGCTTTCTTGAAACTATTAATCAATGCGATGAGATATCCCAGGGCGATGAAAGCACCCGGAGCCAGTACGAACACCAACATTCCGTATTCTTCCGGCAGGATAGTCAGGTCGAAGATCTTGCCTGTTCCCAGAAATTCGCGGACAGCACCCAGCAAAGTCAGGGCAATGGTAAAGCCCAGCCCCATACCGATACCGTCGAACATGGATGCCAGCGCATTGTTCTTTGCGGCAAAAGCTTCGGCACGCCCCAGCACGATACAGTTCACTACGATCAACGGGATGAAAAGGCCGAGTGTGGCGTACAGTCCCGGCACGTATGCCTGCATTACCATTTGGAGCAACGTCACGAAAGACGCAATCACCACAATAAACGAAGGGATACGCACCATATCCGGAATCAGGTTTTTAATCAGTGAGATCACCACGTTCGAGCAGATCAGCACGAACATGGTGGCCAGTCCCATACCCATGCCGTTGATAGCCGATGAAGTAGTACCCAACGTAGGACACATACCGAGCAGGAGTACAAACGTAGGATTCTCTTTGATAATCCCGTTCATCATTACTTTAAAGTTATTCATATCTGTCTCCTTTCTTAATTAGCACTGATAGAATCAGTAAGTTCCACTTTAGTTGTAGCACCCGTAGCAGCATCGGCATTTTCACCGGCGGCCTTTTGAGAAGCACCCGTAGCTCCGTTCACTTCTCCCCCTCCGGCTTTGTAAGCCTGATAAGCAGCATTCACGGCATTCAGGAAAGCGCGTGAGGTAATCGTAGAAGCGGTAATGGCGTCCACCTGCCCGCCGTCTTTGCTGACCGTCAGTGCGGCTTCACCCGGATTCATGCCCAGGATAGACTTCGTGCTTTCCTCGTGTGACACCGCCTGTTCACCCTTGGCAGGATCGTAAGCACCGAACCATTTGTCGGCCTTCGAACCCAGTCCCGGAGTTTCCGTATGAGCCAGCAGGGAGTAGTTGTAGATTTTACCTTCGGCGTCAAAGCCAACCAGCACTTTCAGCTCGCCGCCGAATCCCATGGACTTGGCTTCAACAGCCGTACCCACCATATTATCACCGTTCTTGGCCGGATAAACAATGAAATCGACATTCTTCTTGCCGTCTTTCTCGCTGAAGATCGTATCGCTTTCCGCCACCGGGTTGTTCGTAAATTCAGGAAGAACTTTTTTCAGGGCCTCGTTCAGCGTCTTGGCGTTCGCCTCGGCGATAGGCCCTTTCGTCAGTTCGTTCACATAAGCCAGCAACGCGACGGAGACAGCAGTCACTCCCGTCAGCACCAGCAACATATTTTTCAAAGATGATTGTAACTTTTTCATTTCTTCTTCGCTACCTCCCCAAAGCGTTTAGGTTTACAATAGGTATTAATCAGCGGAGTGAATGCATTCATTATCAGAATGGCGAACGACATACCTTCGGGATAGGCGCCGAACAGACGGATCACCACTGTCAGCAGACCGATGCAAACGCCATAAATCAGCATACCTTTCTTGCTCATCGGAGACGTCACATAGTCGGTTGCCATAAAGACAGCACCCAGCATCAGACCACCGGAAAGCAGTTGGAGCACCGGAGACACGTATTTTTCAGGATCCGCCAGATGCATGATGCCTGCGAAGACGAATACGGTAACCAGGATAGATACCGGAATATGCCATGTGATAATTTTCTTCCACAGCATATACGCCAAACCGATCAGCAGAGCCAGCGCGCTCACTTCACCGAGACATCCGCCGTTTTGTCCGATCAACAGGCTCAACGCATCCGGAATCTGGCTTAAAGCGTCCGTATTGCCGTAGATCGCCTGTTTCATCAATGCCAGCGGAGTAGCTCCCGTCGTAGCGTCCGTGTAGGCGGTCAACTGACCGACTACCGGCCAACTGGTCATCTGCACCGGGAAAGAAAGCAACAGGAACACACGTCCTGCCAATGCCGGGTTGAAAGGGTTGCAGCCCAATCCGCCGAAAGACATCTTTCCCACACCGATAGCAAACAGTGCGCCGAGAATGATGATCCATACAGGCAGGTTGGAAGGTAAGTTGAATGCCAGCAACACACCTGTGATGATAGCAGAGCCGTCACAGATTGTCGTGGTAGGTTTCTTCAGTAAATATTTCCCGATTGCCCATTCGAAGAACAAACAAGCGGCCACGGAAGTAGCCGTGACAATCAGGGCACCCAGTCCGAAGAAGTAGAGAGACACCAGAAAAGCCGGAATCAGTGCAATCAGCACGCCGTACATATTTTTCTGTACGCTGTCTCCGCCATGAACGTGGGGTGATAGTGATACGATTAATTTATTTTCCATATTCGTTATTTTTTAGCTTGACGTGCACGAATCATAGGGAACCGCACTCGATACAATCCATGATTCTTTCTTTTTCCATTGTTTCAAAATCCCCGTTTTCGGACAACGCTCCGAGCAAGTACGGTTCCAGTCCCATAGGACAGGCGCTCACGCACTTCGCGCAACGGATACAGGTTTGTGCTTCCCCGCGCTTGGCTTCCTTCCGGTTCATAATCAGGATGCCGGAACTGCCCTTCGCAGTAGGAACGTCGATGTTCACCAACGCCTTACCCATCATCGGACCACCGCCGATCACCTTTCCCGTGTCTTCCGGCAGACCGCCGCAAGCGTCGATCAACTGCTTCATCGGCGTACCGATACGGGCGAGGAAGTTGGACGGACGGGCCACCGACTTTCCGGTCACCGTAATCACGCGCTCAAACAACGGCTTGTTCTTCTGCACCGCTTCATAAACAGCGAAAGCCGTACCTACATTCTGCACGACAGCCCCCGTAGAGATAGGCAGCGCACCGCTTGCCACCTGACGTTTGGTGATCGCGTCAATCAGCTGCTTTTCACCTCCCTGCGGATATTTCACCTTCAAAGGCACCACTTCGATACCCGCATAACTGGAAGCTACCTTCGTCATCAACTGAATTGCATCCGGCTTATTGTTCTCGATTCCGATAAACGCTTTATTCACTTTCACGGCTTTCATCAGGATAGACACGCCTACCATGATTTCTTCCGCGTGCTCCAGCATCAGCTGATGATCGGCAGTCAGATACGGTTCACATTCCACCGCATTGATAATCACGCATTCCGCCTTGAAAGAAGGAGGAGGACACAGTTTCACCTGTGTAGGGAAACAAGCACCGCCCAGACCTACGATACCGGCATCGGCAATCTTCTTCACAATTTCTTCCGCCGAAAGATCACATTCTTTCACCAGTGTCTTGCTGCGGTCGATTGTTTCTTCCCATTCGTCACCTTCCACATCAATGAAAATAGCAGGTTTCGCATAACCGCTGGCATCGACTATCGTATCAATCTTCGCCACTTTACCACTGACCGAAGAATGAATTGCTGCCGAAACAAAGCCGGCAGGTTCGGCAATCCGTGTGCCTACCTTTACCACATCCCCTTTCGCAACAACCGGTTTGGCAGGTGCGCCAATATGCTGGCCCAGCAGAATAACCGCTTTCGCAGGAACTTCCGCCGTAATGATAGGTTGATGTGCCGACAATTTATTTTCGTGTGGATGAACTCCACCAATTGAAAATGTCTTTAACATACAATTCTGTATTTTATTCTGTTATTATTAACCGTTTCTTTCGGAGCAGCCGGAGCTTCTTCCTTCGGTTTGCGCGGCGGGAAGTTCAACTCGATAATGGTATTCTGCGGACATACTTCCACGCACTTCCGGCAAGATTTACACTTGTCAGGATCGATGTAAGCCAAGTTGTTCTCCAGCGTGATAGCTTCGAACGGACACGTCTTCACGCACTTTCCGCAACCGATACAGCTCACCGTGCAAGCCTTGCGTGCCACAGCGCCCTTGTCTTTATTCACACAAGAGACATACACGCGGCGCGACTTCTTGCCTTGCGGACGGATTTCAATGATCGCCTTCGGGCAAGCCTTCACACAGGCGCCGCAAGCGGTACATTTCGCCTCGTCGACTTCCGGAAGTCCCGTTTCCGGGTTCATGTGGATAGCGTCAAACTGGCAGGCAGCCACACAGTCGCCACAACCCAGACAGCCGTAGCTACAACCCGTCTCTCCGCCATACAGCGAAGCGGCAATAGCACAACTCTTAGCACCGTCGTATTGATTAATACGCGGACGGTTGGCACACGTTCCGTTACATCTCACCACTGCTACCATCGGTTCAGCCTCTCCGGCTGCCAGTCCGAGGATATCAGCAATTTTAGCCATGACAGGTTGTCCGCCTACGGGGCAGAATTTTCCATCCAGCGAGCCGGCTTTGACGCAAGCGTCGGCAAAACCGCTACAACCCGGATAGCCACATCCACCACAATTTGCCTGGGGCAACACTTCCCCTACCTGGGCAATCCGCGGATCTTCATACACGGCAAATTTCTTGGAAGCCACATAAAGAATAGCGGCCAGCACGAGCGCTATCGCTCCCAATGAAATCACTGCAATCAGAATCAAATTCATAATGTTCTTAGTTATTTATTGGTTTTATAGTAAATGAAAATTTTTGTTTCAGTCGCGTTTTATTGAGCCACAAAATGTAGTAATAAGGCACAAGGACAGCCAGAGAAAGAAGTGCCGCATACAGTTCATTCTCTATCAGTGCCATAAAAAGGAACAATGTAAAAATTAAAAGAACGAAAGGGATAATGAATGCCAAGGCCACCGCCTGCATTCCCATCGACGTTTCGCCGACCACCATTACGTTTTCCCCCACCTGGTAGGAAGCCGCAGCAGTATCAATTATATCTATGATTTTGTCCTTGCTGTCTGCCGAGGAACAGTGTCCCTTCACGCTGCAAGCCGCGCAAGCCGATGTCTGAACGATCCTCACCGACAGATGAGAACCCTGTATGTTTTCCACAATACCCAGATGCTTTATAGTATTATTCGTCATTTTGCAAACTCAACATTACAAATCGCGG
>NZ_MNQN01000114.1:0-52255 GCF_001915455.1 Bacteroides sp. 43_46
CTTTTCAGCCTGTCGGCAAATAGCCCGCAGTGACCGAAAGTAACACGCCGAAGTATTCGGTGAACATCCCGAAGCCAACAAATAGTGTTCAAAACTCAGAAAGAATCCTGCTGTCAACTCTTTAAAAGTTAGCAACTCAATATTAGCAAACTCTTCTAAGCTATGCAATATACTTCTGCAAGTATGCTCTGCCGAAAACTTAAACAATTCCCCCAGCCCCTCCGCATGAGCCACAATACCTTCCTTTAATGTCTTCATTCTCATCACACTGTTCTTTTAATTAATGATTATTTCCTCCCCAACCCCACTCTCCATCATTTGTTTTAGAGTGAAAAAGAGGTAAACATCAAAAGTAAGAACAGGAAAGTTGGCTGCTTGTCATGAAACATGCATAAATACCCGTATATAGTGTATATAAACAAAAAAAGTAGTTACCTACATTAGATAACTACTTAATTCCTTTATAATTCGTCTGGGATCCTTTTTTTGGGGGTATTACGTTGATATTTAAAGTCTTATGCTCTTTTGTTTCAAGTATATCCCATTAATTATCTTACTAATTTGCTACGTGCTTTTGCGGTAGTTTGCTCATGGAGAATACTGGGAACAAAGATAATATAAAGAATTTAATCATTTCATTTTGATAATTCTACTTGTGTATTATTGAGTTGAAAACTTTTTATATTTTTCTCCAAGAGATTTCAATTTAGATAAAAACTGTTCAACATATTCCGCATCTACAGTTTTATCATCTATATTTTTTAATAGAGAAAACATATTTCTTAAATCAGTTATAATATCTGTTTTATGTGATATTGCTGATTGTATTGAAAGATCATAAAGCATAATCCATAATATGTAAAACTCTTGATAAGAACGACTAAATCGTTGTAGGTTTTTTATATTTAGAATAGCATTAAAGCTTTCTTTTGTTGCATTATCTTCTAATAGCACATCCTTTATTAATTTTATTATACTCTCTGTTTTGTTTATACTTTTTAGAAAAAGTTCTTTTTCTGTTGGCTTAAATTCAAAGCTTTCTAATAAATCTGTTAAACTGTATTTATTTTTAAGCCTGCAAGTGAATTTCTCCATACGTGGATAAAAGCCAAGAATTCTTGTAATATCTCCAGTTTTAATATTGTTATAACACAAATATGAAAGAATTGTTATTAGTTCTTCATTTTGCATTCTATCTTTTCTCGCATCTTCTGAATCATCAGGAGCTTTTATATAAAACCATGAAACATATTTAGCGGTAATCTCTCTGATCAATTGTATTACATCTTTGTCAACTATTGAATTCCACATCTCAAAAGTATTAGGCTTTATAGGATATGGCTTACTATTGAGTCTAATAAATAAATCAGTGGCTTCAAAATCTTCATTTAAATCTTGACTTATCTCTATCTCGTCTAAATCAAAATCCAATATGGTATCTTCGACTTCAGATAAAATATCAGAATACCTTTTTCCATTATATTGTCTCAATATTCGTAATTCTTTTAGTTTGAAATTATGGTTAATAGAGTGTACATTTATTCCTTCTTCATTTATATATGATCTCCCTAAGAAGCCTATTATTGATAAAAGCCTTTGTTGACCATCAATGACCTCTCTTATTCCATCTTTTCTCACATATATAAATAATGGAGGAAGTTTTATTCCTAATAGAATACTTTCAATGATGGAAGATGCTTTTTTTATACTAATTTTTTCTTGTCTTTGATAAGAAGGTCTTATTAAATAGTAATTAGAGGCTAGATCTGCCATTACTTGATCTATAGGTTTAGAAGCTGGTGAAGGTTTATTGATTCTTAAGCTAGCAAGCCTATCCATTGTTAATTCAGCATCTTTCTCTGTCTGTTTAAGTGAATTGATTTTATTTTTAAAATCAGAAGACCTTAAATACATTTTAAAATCAAAGCCTGATAACTTATTTAATAAGTTAGCTGTGTCTGTAAAGCGAGCAACAATATTACCATAATAATGGTCACTGTCTGTTTGATATATATGAAGGTTCTTTTGGTAGTGTTCATTAAGTGTGTGTGCGTGTTTGCTAATTTCAAATGGAATATTTTCATTGTTGAGAATCCGGATACCCCATAAAAGACATTCATAGGCATTTCCACTGTTTATTTTAATATAAGCCGTTATATCATGAATCTGTTTTAACATTTTTTTTATATCATCTTCTATACACTGTTCGTTTTCTCTGGCATTTCCGATATAATTATCATATAGTAAATCTAGGAAAAAATTTTTACCACTGTCGGCGTATCTGGTAATTGGCAATGAGCTAAGAATTAGTGACTTTCTTAAAAAAGTAACCATGTCAACTATAAGTTCACTTTTAATTTTATCACTGTTATAAAAAAAACATTTGTTTATTTTATTGTATAAATTGTCATTTTCTTTTAATTCATGTTTGAAATAATCAGAGAACGTATCTGAATCATATTTGGCGTTATCCACTTCTGATTGATTTAGAGGAGTTATTCCTGAATTGTATCGTCTAAATATTTCCTTTTTTATTTTGTCCTCAATTACAGGATCTAATGCTGGCATACCAACAACTTCAAATTCAAAAATGCGAATTTTAGTGTTTAAAAATAGCTGTTGTATATCAGGATTAAGTTTGCTAAAAGTCTTTTTTGCAAGAGCTTGTAACTCAGGTAATCCAGATAAGTGCAAGGCGAAATCATCTTCTTTGAATCTTTTTAAAGTTTCAAACCTTTGTCTGCCATCAATAACCTCTACTCTCATTCCAGACTTATAGAAAACGAGTGGGGGAATTTCAGTTCCTAACACTACACTCTCAATGAAAAAGGATTGTTTGTCCTTTTCCCAAACATAGTTTCGTTGATAGTATGGATCATACTTAATGCGCTTTAAATATCTATCACTCAATAAAGTTGCAACAGATACAGTTCTTGCATCTTTTTTTAAATTATTCTTAAAGGTTTCAATGAAAGCCTCTTGGTTATTATTGTTTATCATAATTCTATATCTTTATTTAATTTCTCAATTAATTGTTCATTAAGTACATACTCAAACAACATAGTTCCATCAACTTCTGCTTGAGACCTATAAGCAAATTCTTTATCTATTGTTTTAAATTGAGTTATGTACAGTTTGTCACATAAATAATCATATATAATTTGCTCAAAATGCTCTGGAATTCTTGATTTATCAAAACATGCTATTTTTATGGATACCTTTTCTATATAAGAAATTGAAATAATACAACTTAAGCTATGATGTTTCTCTTCTATTTCTTGAAAATCAAATGAATCACAAAATTGATTAATTGTTTTTTCTAGTAAGATTGAAAAACCTTCGAGAAAAGCAGTCAAAGCATAATTATTTTCAGTAGTTATATTGTATTTTTTTCTAAATTCAATTTTGGATAGAGGGTGTATGTGTTTGAGAATATTATATTTATATATTAAGATGGTTGATTTATTTGCATAAACAGAATGGTAATTGTAGTACATTATTAATAATTCATAATCTGTCAATTGAGATCTTATTATTTTGGCATAAAACATCTTTTCTTGATTATTTAGGCATAAACTGCTGTCTATGATTTTTAATAACCGATATATTGTTTTAAAGTAATGAGATAACCTCCCCTTGTTATGCAAGAATAGGTCAATGTATTTTTTCTCTACTATTTTATGACAATTTAAGGGAGGCTCATTAATTAGTTCTATATCAATAGATTCACATAGCTTGAAAAAAATTGTTTTGAAAAAGTCCTTTTCCTCGTCATTAGTATTTAGTTCATTCTTTATTGCAATGTAAACGTTTAAAAAGGAGTAGAAGCTAGATTCAAATTGTTGAATTTTCATTGTATGTTCTTGTTCCTTCATCGTTTTATACTGCTGTTCATAGACAACTCTAGTCAAAGCTAATTCTTCTTTTTGCTTTTCAAATTCTTCAATTTGTTTGGCGAGAGCTTCATTTTGAAGATTCATTGATTTCTGATTTATAGCAATATCTTTTCGTTGTTCTTTCAATGCAACATAATACAATATTGCAGCAACAAAAGCAAGTAAAGTACCAACCACCCCTCCGACAAAATCTCCAAACTGTGCAATTTTAGCCTCGTCTAATATTGGACTAAACTGCCAACTTCCATGAATAATAAAAACGTAAATAGAAACAAGTAAGCAAATTAGTGAAGTTATAGCTATAACACCACTCAATTTCTCGGAAAATATTTTATCAAAGCGATTAGTCATTTTGTCTATTCTGAATTTGGTTCAATACAAAAGTAGAAAAAAAAACAGAAAATCCCTAAAAATAAATATTTTATATACTATTTGATAAGTAAAAAAATCTAAATACAAGTGCATTTCTATATTATAGGTGAGGATGAACATCTACAATTTACTTTGTAGATATTATCATTAGTCTGGTTGAAAAAGCTATCAGTATGGATACCTTGTAGTATCCGTTCCATATCTTCATGCTCTAAATAATTAGCTAGTTGTCAAATACTTCCAGAATTATTATATATTCCGTTTGATAGTGAAGCAAAGTCAAGGTGCATAGTTCTATGTGTTTATCAGATTGCTGATTTCGGTTTTCAGGTTCTCTTTCCTTTTGCTACCCATCACACCACAAGCGGATAGTTCCGAATATTGTTGTATTAGGTGGAGTAACTTTTTATAGTCCCTTTGCTGTATCTGGTAAAGTGCATTTATCTTTTTGGACTGGCTGTTTATCACATCGGTATAATTGCCGAACTGCTCACTTAACTTTTTAAGTACGGCTGTTTATTTCTCTTGACTGGCTTCCAGTTGAGAGATAATAAGAGTTTCCAAAGCTTTTCCGATAGTATCGAAGCGCAAAGCGATAATAATTGTTGCCCGTATCATGGGATTCTTCTTCATAGTGATGGATGAAGCGGATAATATCATCCTGTCTCTTACTTATTTTCGCCAGTTCCGATTTTATGGATTCAGGTGCTTCGGATAGGTTGATATGCGCCTCATCTATATGCCCGAACGTCAATTTTACAACTTCGCTCTTTTTCAGTGAATAGCGTTTGCATATCTTTTCTACCAAAGCTGCCGTTTCCTTATCTATGGAAATAGTGGTGAATATTGTTTTCCGACTGTTATTTGTCATAGTAATTACTTTTTTATAGAAATATGAATAGATAAATACCTGATAATAACAAAGTCCGGGCTTGAGAAAGTCTGGGCTTTGCGCATAAAAAAAGGTTGTGCCAGCGTTTTGACACAACCTCTGTCTCTTTTTTGTCGCCATTTGGCTTTGTTCTTATGTGATCCGCCTGGGATTCTTCTTGTTGAGTTACCACGCTGATATTTAAAACTTTATATTTCTTGCTTCAAGCATATCCCATGAATTATCCCACTAAATTTCTACGTACTTTTGCGGTAGTTTTCCTCATGGAGAATACTAAGTACAAAGATAAATTATTTCTTTTGAACTCACAAAAATAAAAACGATTTTATATAATGTCAATAGAAAGTGAATGCTATACGTTTTGCTATTGATAATCATCATTTTTTAACTGGAAAATCTATACGCTTAAGCACGAAATTATTTCTCGTTATTTTGTTCATGATTTAATACGATTGTTATTGCAGAGGTAAGAATGAATATTGAATTAATCCATTATTTGACTGAAAATATGAAACAATTAGCGCTTTTATTTCTATTATACAGCAATAGTAGTACAGTTTGGAAACAAAATATTGAGATAGATTAGGAGTATTTTTGTCGACAATACATAAGAAGATGCACCTCTTTACAAAATCAAACAGAGCCAAACGAAAAATCAATCCTCTCTCAATAGTTTGAGTTGTTTATTTATAGTTAGTAATACAGATTCACCAAATTCCTCGTACCAAGACTGAGGTAAATTTTCTGCTTCGTCTGGTTTGGGTAATCCCAATGCACCTGTTATCATTCCTAATTGAGCCCCAAATTCACGTACAATAACTATGGGGAATCCCAAATAAATGTGAGACATAATAGAAATAGCTTCTTCCTGTGTATAGTCTGTATTTGGAGATATCAATGCTTTAACTGCATTCGTTGAGGCTTTTAAGGCTTCTAATATTTTTTGTGCGATTATTTTTGAATTTTTATTTTTAAAATATTCAAAGATAGCACTACTAAAGCTGGTTGCGAATATAAGATCGAGCATTTCCCAAAACTCAGTGGAAATTATAAGTTGTTCGGAAATCAAATGATCGAGGTATCTGTGAATGGGATAATCCTTTCTAAAATCTTGATATTTATCATAATGAAGCAAGAAAATAAGATGCTCCTTAATCTTTATTCTACATTCTCTAAATACATCTAAGGTTACATCCTTCAGGATAGGGGTATGTTTTTTCACTAAGTTTAAAATCTCCTGCTCATCATCTAAATCCTTTATTGTCATTAAGGCATATAGACTTTTAGCATCGTTTTCCAGTTCCAGTCGGAATTCAAAAAAGCGAATAGCTTCTTCTTTTAATTCTTTGTCATCTCCCCAATGCTCAATAAGTAAATTTGATTTAAAATTTAGATAATATATATCTTCTGGATAAATGTCCAAGCCTTTATTTATCCATATCAATGATTCCTTTATTTTATTCAGTTTCTCATAGGCATACGCAATCCCCCAATACCCATAAGCAAAACTATGAATCATTTCCTCTTCACAATTCAGAGCCTTTAACATTAATTTCAAGCCTTCCCTATGCAGGTTATAGATGCGTGATAGAGTAACTCCTTTACTGAAAAGAGCTTGTGGTAATTTAGGGTTTATTGCCAATGCTTTGTTATAACATTCGATTTCTTTCTCATGTTCATGGATATCCCAATAAACCTGGCCGAGATTCTTCCATGCAGTTGCATGATTTGGATTTATTTTCAAACATTCCTGATAATACTTTATTGCTTCCTCATGTTGCCCCAATCGACTTAATGTGTTTGCATAGTTATAATAATAATGCTCTTGATTTGATCTGTCTCCTATAAATTGTTTGAAAATATTTCTGGCTTCGATGATTTTTCCCTTTATTCCATTTTGAGTTCCATCTTCAGCTAAAATACATGCTTTAGTAAGGTATAGATTCCGTTTACCGGAAAGTTCAATTGCCTTATTAATATTAAAAAGAGCCTCTTTATAGTTGAAAGTTTCATATTGGCTTTGCGATAATCCTTCCAGAACAGTTACATTCTTAGGATTATCACGAAGCAGATTCTTAAAATAGAAAATAGCATTCTCATATTCCTTTGAATAATAATATCTCCATGCGAGTAATTCAGAATTAGAAATTTCGCTGTATTCAAGCGATTTAATGCCATCAACTAGAGTCTTAATGCTAAAAATACGCTGAACATACTTAGTTATTCTTGTCCAATCAAGTTCACTCAACTTATTAGTCTTGGGAATCTGTATTGTGAATGTCTTCTGTTGAACAGTTAAGTCAATATCCAAATCATTATTCCAGCACCAATAAGCCTCCTTTTCTTCTTGAACATAAGCGATTAACAATACGGGAACTAACATAGTATTAAATAAGGACAACGTTGAATGCTTCAATGTAATTGTTGCAAAATCAGAATGATGATCCCGTATCATGCTTTTTAACTGGACAGAAAAACTCAATCCAGTAACTTCGTTATTTATGACAATATTAATGTTGTAGTCAATCCCATAATCATGATCTGGTTTATCAATAACCCACTCATTTGGAATATGATTATTGACAAATTTATTAGACTCTGTTTCAAGAATATGATTATTATGTCGTATCGGCTTTCCCATCGTATGCTACAGTTTAACTTTAGTTTTAATCAATTCTGCGATATCGTTTGATTCCTCTACAATCCATGAATTACTAGAAATTAACAGCTCAATTAGTTGTCTTTCTTGAGAATCAAACAAGTCTTTATTCAAATTTGATAACTCATGTGGTATATGCGAGTTTTTCCAATGGCTATCATGTTCTGACTTAATGATGCTTACTGGTGTTGCATTAGGGAATAGCAATTCAATTTGAGGAATCTTTTTCTTAACCAAATCAAAAATCCTAAGACCATCGTAATCCCAGTCACACAAGTAATAAATAGATAAGTTACGAGTATCTACGTTTTCTAACATTCCGATGTTATAACCTCCTGCAAACCACAATTCCACATTATACTGTTTTACCCTATCGGGAACCCGTAAGAAATAAAGATTTTCACACAATAAAATTGCCTTCGCAGATTTACACGGGACTACATATAAATATTGTTTATCCTTTCCTGACGGTAATTCAGGGACTTGCAATATTTTTTCAATAGCATCCACAAGGGACTCTTTTTCATCGAGGTATTTTTCATTTTTAAAGAACATGAATGATACTCCTCTTACTGTTTCATTAGCTTTTAAGATTTGCTCTCGCAATGATTTCAAAGAACCTGAATCCATTTGAGCTTTGATCTCAATTAATTGTTCGATGTCCGTGTGTTCAAACCTCGTTTGTGGTTTTTCTAATCCATTATCTTTCAAGAATGAACTATATAAGGCAAATTTTTCTCGATATAGTTTATCATATGTTTGCCTGAAAGTTGAATTCTCTGGAATGATTACTTCTTTCCTTAAAACACACAATTCTTTTGTGGAATTTATTAAGTGATCTACATTCGGATCATCGACAAATGATGGTTTTCTTTTAATTTTTCCACACTCATATAGAGCTTGCATATCTTTTAATACATTCCACTTCATCTTTCCAACGCTTTCAAATAATTCTCCAAATCAATTCGATTCTCCCTTGTTTTATAGTAACTTGCGGGAACAGGATAATTAATATTATTGTCTTTATTCCCTTTTATTAAATGATGCAAATACCAGCCGTCCTCTGAATCAGAATTATACGGTTTTGGGGTCATTGTGAGGATTTGGTAGTCAAATTCACGAGCGATCTTGGGAAAAACATTAAAATTAGTATCATCCAGATTAGCTAATTCTTCTAAAATGATAAATCTCAGACCATTTCGCCTTTTTTCCTGTACTTTTGAAAGACGAGCTATACCCAGCAAAACAATGGCAGAGTACGTTTCTCCGGTGCTTCCGGGTATTTCGTTTTTTTCTTCATCCGTAAGTTTAACTGTTAAGTCGAAGTATGTCTTCGGATTAAGCAGGTCTTTAAATTCAATCGCTTTCCGGATACCTGTTATTTTTTTAAACAATTCCTCTATAAACTCCTGAACACAATGCCCGAACTCAAGTTCCCCTGGTTTATTTACCCAACGGGCAGATTTCTGTAATTCGTCAATCCAGCCGATATTGATATCATCATATTCTTTAAAATTGAGGTTTAGATAATAAGTATCACTAATTTTTTTACCAATGAAAAATGTATTGAGATTTTTGACGATAGTGTCATAATCTTGATATCGACGTAATGTTTTGGAAAAGACCTTAATCATATTTTCCCGAATGTTTTCAACGATACTAAGACGTTGCTCGTTAGCCTCACGTAAATAATCACTGACATTATCCAAATATCTTATTTTTCCTCCCAGTAAAACTTCTTCGAGTATTCTAAATTGATAGAGTGTATTATTTACCTGAATATTGATTTGTGGATTTTTTCCTTCTCGTGTTTCTCTAAAAAGGCTTACTATGGATTTGTATTCGGTTATATAATTTTCCTGTGCTATATTGAATTCTGTTTCCAATTCATCAAGGCTTTTGGTCTCAATAATATCATTTGACGCACTAAAGTCTTTATCCGGATGTTGTTGAACAAATTGTCCTTTTTTAAAATTGTATGAATTAAGAAGTTTTGCTATTTCTTCTTGTTTTTCTTTTAGTTCTTTTTGAAGATGCGGGAGTTCACCATTTAAATGAGATAATTCATTAGATTCCTTGTTTTTCTTATCTTGTAACCGATTTTTGCGTATAGAGACTAATTTCTTTTTTGCTTCATACTGTTTTACCAATCCGAATAAATTTTGTGTGTTTACTGGAATTGTAATTTGGGATAAGATTGTGTCTATGTCTGATTTTAACTGAGCACTTTCAGATAATAAATGAGATATTTTTACTTCCATATTGCATATCATCCAGACAACCTGCTTAAGATTCTCTATCCCTGAATATTCTATCAGCCGTATGTCGAAATCATAATCTTTAATGATTCTCTTATCATACGGGTGTAATTTTTTTATTTTGTTTAATTCTTCTTTCTCCTGTTTTAGTTTTGTAACCTGAATGTTCAACTCATCTATTTTATTTGATAGTATATTTTCAAAATCTGAACCAGATTCAAAAATTCGTTCGTCTTTTGACAGCTCAATAAATTCCCTTAATTCGCCTAATTTTAACCAAATCCCCTTATTTTGTTTATCGAATTCAAAATTATTTTCATCAAGAATATTTGTTGAAAGAGCATACCTTAAACCTTTAATGGCTTTTTCAGGTTTTTCGAGGGATATATCAATAAGAGATAGTAGTACTGATTCCTGATGCAAGGAAAGAATCTTCTTCTCACGGATGACCTGACCGAACAAGCTATTGGAACCTCTATCAACGAGCAGGTTGATTATCCGATCTAATTGTTTTAGTTTATTTTCTGTTTCGAGAGCTAAGGATGAGAGTCTCTCTTCCTGCTCATGGTGTTTCCTGATAATATCACTTAACTGTCCATATTGTACAAACAAGGGAATGGCTGCGTTGACCTTCTCTATTATTTCTTTTGTCGTTTTTAGTTTAAAGTCTATGGGAGAAGAGTTATTTACTGTTTCTTCTGAAAAATTACTGTAGTGAATCTCGCTTAGTTGGGTGATTTCACTATCAAAACGCTTCCAACTATTATACTTTGACTCGTATTGCAGCAAAAAAGTATAATTGGACTCAATTTCCTCATAATAACTTTCGACAGCAGGAGTTAGCCGTTTAAATTTCTTTTCTCTATCTTCTAAATATTTTCTTCTATCTACTTTGTAACTTAAATTTTTACTTAGTTCTTGTTCTTGGTTTTGGCTCTCTGAATATTGCTTATCTAGTTCCACAATTTCTTTCAAGTTGAAATTAAACTTGGACTCGTTCATCTGTTTTTCAAATCCATTAAGTTGTTTAAGCACTTTTTGTTTATACTCAATATCATCTATATGGGAATTTAGATCTTTAAAGTCAGTCAGTAGTTTATCCAGTTGTTGTTTGTGCTTTAGATATTCTTCTAAATATTCTTTATCATCATCTTCAAACAGGAACTCTTTCAGACTGTTCGCCTTATCAAGCCCTAAATCTCTCACTCTGGAAAAAGATTGTATTACTTTGGCAAATGCTTTTAGTTGCTCTGGAATGGTTAGATTTATAGGTAAGATTTCTTTTTCAAACAGAAAAGAGTGGTATCTCTCAATATCTTCATTGAAGGGAAAGTAGGTCAGAAATAACTGATGCTTTTCTTTTAAACGCTTTGACAATTCGTCTAATGGCAGGATTTTATGTTGTTCATTCAAAAAATCTCTATATGTGAGAATTTTACTACTTCCATATACAAGGTCTGTAAGTAGTAAGTTCAAATTAGGTTTTGAAAGAATCAAAAAAGGACGAATTCTCTTGCCTGACCGTGATTGTATATTTACTCCTAATGTGATAAACTGCTCTTCCTTTATTTTGATATTCAGAAATGCATAGCCTTCGTTGTTTTTATACGGAAGTTTCCGGATTTCCCTCTTTTCTTTCGTGAAACCATCTGTGCCAAATTTGATATATTTTTCGTAACAGATAAATATTATCTGGATTAAATCTGCAATGATTGATTTCCCAACACCATTTCCTCCTGTAAAATCAGTCCGTAAAGGATGAAGAAGATAATCTTGGTTGAAGTGCTTCAAAATACCGACTGTAGATATTGAATATATTTTTGGTTCGTTCATGATTTTCAAAAGAGTTTAATTTTTGAGACAAATTGAGGGAACTCTTCAATCTCATACTTGTATAATTCAGCAAAGCGGTGGATACTTTCTTTCAATTGGAAATGTATCTCTTCTTTACCTTTTGAAAGTTTTTTAATCCATCCTAATTGGGTAAAGCTATTTATTGTTCTACGGAATAACTCCTGTACCTTTTCCCATTCTTTATCGGTATAGAAATCTCTTACCTCTTCGAAAAATAACTTTTTATATAAGTCCTTAAGTTCGCTTTGCTCTATTTCTTCTTTAATATCCTCCCAGAACAATTCTTTGGGATATTTAAAATACATATCGTAATACATCTTAAGCAAAATAATTCCTATAATTACCTGCTGTTCGCTAAGTTCTCGATATCTATTGCTCAACCTCCCTTTACTGTCTACTGGGAAATCAAGGTAAAAATAGGTACTGTTGTCAAACGTAGCTTTTTCTAAAATGAGTTCGTACAATTCTTTGTAATATTGTTTCAATTCAGGTTCGTAATACTCTCTTAGCAGTTGGTAACTATAATAGTCATCAGCCGTGATATGCTTGCCCTGAAGTAAATCTAAATTCAGGTCTGCAAAGTACCTTTGAACAGAAGGATTACTTAAGAATGCATATGGACTTTTTTGCGTTGTATTTTCATGTTCCATGTCAGAATATCATTTCTATTGGGGTTTGCTATTATTTTATCAATAGTAACATCAAAATCTTTATTATTGGCATATTGCTGAAAAAGCGAAAAGCCAACTTGAAGTGGAATTTCAATGTTTTGCTCATTATCCAGAATTTCATAAAATACAGATGAATAGTCTAGCTGCTTTTCTTTTTCAATCCTAGAATTACAAGTGTCTATCCATAAAGCTATTTTCTCTTGTATTTGCAACTCTTTCTCAATCTTAGATCTTTCTGCCTGTTCATAATCCGTGTTACTTTCGGGAACAATACCTATTCTTTCCGGTTCTACATTGAACTCATACCTGGGCACGAAAAAGAATTGCATTTTCTGAAATGGGAGGCTCTTGATCGGAAATCTTTGGTGTAACACAATACCGTCCTTCCTGTCATAACTACTAGTTTGAAGCACAATCTGAAGTAACTTTTTCAGATTGATTTTGAAAAGCGATTGATATTGAAAATTTTCCTCCAATTCTTTTAACTTTGAACTGGCAAAAACTATCTGATCGTTGATTCTTGATAGCTTTTTATTAATATTATCGAAGAAAACAGCAACCTCACCTTTTATCTGATTAGCTGTTTTCCATTTATGCTCTAATTCTTGATAGCTTTTTTCTTCTTCTATAGTCTGATAGTGCTTTGTCTCCTCAATTTTTATATAAAAATAATCGGCAGCTTTTTTCAGGTTTTTCAGAGTTTCATCTTTGAGAAAAAGGGCTTCCCTTATTTGCTCTGCTTTAAGTCCGAAATTTTTAAACTCATTTACGAACAACCGCACCATTTCAATAGCCTGCAATTCATCAGAGTATAGAATCTTGTTCAGCTTCTTGATAGAGCTTTCAACTTCATCTTGCAAACTTTCGATATGGTCAAGAATAACTCTCTTCGAAGTATCGTGAAAACCTTGTTTAAACCAACGATTTAATTCTTCAAAATCTTCAATTTCCTCAAATTCGATAGCAAAATATTTTTCAAAATTCTTTTTTAAAGGAAAATTTCTGTAAGGGCTATCTATTTTAGTTTCTAAAAGTTGAATAAACCTTTCAGCATAATCAGAAAGATAGTATTTTGAAACAGTTTCAGGAGGTTTCTTAATAAAGTAATGAAGTAAATCCTTTAATATTTTCTCTATTTGAGGTGTAGCTCCATTTGTCAATGCAGTTACTTCATTGACTATATTTTTTATGTCGTTATAAGAGAATTCTTCTTGAATTTCACCGGATTTAATTTTCTGCCATAACCGAATGATAATATATCCCTCAATCCTGTTAGGAATAAGGAAGTCATAGTCAGAAAATAATTCATTGAAATCAAGACTCATTACATTATTCGATTATATTTCCAATCCAGTATTTATTACAGAAACATTTCTTCATCTCTGTTCTTCTCATCTTTAATACGCTTGTTTATATATTCCAAATGAAGATTCGCCCACTGTGAAACATTTCCAATTGGATGACTCTGGTTCTGGACGAATATTTCTTTTTGAGATTCTAATAAAGGCACTATAGAACCTACCCAAGAAAAAGTTCCCATATTAGTATCGAGGTTATTTAAAACGTCTTGAATATCCCCAAATTCATTAATGAGCCTGAATGCTATCGGTTGCCAAGTAGCATTTTCTTCGAAAATTGGAACCTGCTCTGCTAATCTTGTAGGGGCCAAAGGGTTGTTATTTTTGCACCAGTCAAATATCTTCATAACCTCATCGTGATTTTCGAAATCAATTGCATCCATATTCATTTCTTTTATATGTTTTCAAAGATACTAATTAATTCATAAATAGAGGAAAGATCACTTGCAAATTTTGAAGATAAGTTATTGTAACAACACAATGTCCCACTTTTACGGCGTCGTTCAACTGCCAAAAATAATTCTTAGACAATCCTTCCGCCCTTCAAAACGGATAGGGAAGCTATGAGCGGGAAATAAACGAAGTTGTACGGAAATACTTTTAGCACAAAAAAAGTCTAATTTTATCAGCTTAATCTTGGTCTTCGTTTCTTCTTTTTCTTGTGTTTCAGTAGTTGTTGTTCATCCGTTGGCTTGATCTCCATAACCGATGGAAGTATGGGTAATAAAGAAGATAAGCTGCTTTTATCTGTTTGTTGGTATATTGATTGGTTTACTGTTAAGCTGGTTTGCTGTTGTATTGAAGTATCTAAAATCGTTTTTACATTTTTATCTGTTTTTACATCGACAATCTTTTTCTTTTCGCCAACAAAAAATATTTCATGGGTGTTCAGTTCACGCTCTTGCGTCAGTAGTTTATCCATGACAGGGCTGTTCTTCATGGTGTTACAATACCCGAACTTTTCGGATAGCTGTCGATGGTAGTTGAACAATTTATCAAATCCCTTTTCTACGTTCTCAAACAGGGCTGCACGGTCAAACCCGCCTGCAATAACGCCTTTCTTAGTATTGCGATGGTTGGTAAGCGGGCTTATTTTGATCTTGTTCGATTGGTCTTTACGACTTACAATTAAATGGCAATGCATGTTCAGACGATTGTCGGAGTGGTTACGGGAAAAATGGATTTTGCCGTAAAACTTTATATCCGTTTCGGATAGTCCTTTGTTGAAGTTCTTGGCGTATTCTGGGATAAATACCTCACGGATATAGCGTTTCATTGCTTCGGCTTGTTCCTGCTCTGTGTTACCCATTACTCGGAGTTCCTTTTCCGATGGGCTGACATGAATAGCGTAAAACTTGGCATCTGTTTTTAGGAGTTGTCCGATATTTGTATCTATATCCTTTATGACCTTTGATTTATAGATATTATTATCTGTCAGATTGAAAAAGCCTTCGGTATAGATACCCTTTTCTATCCTTTCTAAATCCTCATGTTCGAGGTAATATGCTAACTGTCGGCTACTGCCTGCATTGTTATATGTGCCGTTAGATGGTGGAGCAAAGTCTATGTGCATAAGCTTATGTATTTATAAGGTTTGTAATTTCTGCTTTTAGATTATCTTTCCTTTTGCTATCCATCACACCACAAGCAGAAAGTTCCGAATAGAGTTGTATTAGGTGAAGCCACTTTTTATAGTCCCGTTGGTGTATCTGATAAAGTGCATTAATCTGTTTGGACTGATTGTTTATCACATTGGCATGATTGCCGAACTGCTCGCTTAACTTTTTAAGTACGGCTGTTTGTCTCTCTTGACTGGCTTCCAGTTGAGAGAGAATAAGAGCTTCTAAAGTTTTGCCGATAGCGTCGAAACGCAAAGCAATAGAATTTGTTGCCCGTATCATGGGATTCAGTTGTTCTTCCTCGTAGTGACGGATGAAACGGATAATATCATCCTGTCTCTTATTTATTTTCGCCAGTTCTGATTTTACGGATTCAGGTGCTTCGGATGGATTGATATGCGCCTTATCTATATACCCGAACGCTAGTTTTACAACTTCACTCTTTTTCAGTGAATAGCGTTTACATATCTTCTCTACCAAAGCTGCCGTTTCCTTGTCTATGGAAATGGTGGTAAATATTGTTTTTCGACTGCTGTTTGGCATGGTAATTACTTTTTTATAGAAATATGAATAGATAAATACCTGATAATAAGCATTGAAAAGAAAATGCTTATTACAGGTGTCATTACAGCGTGTTCTTGTAACACGCTAAAGCCGAAGGCTTTGCCCCGCAGGGCAAGAGGGAAGAACAGGACTTGTCCAGTTCCCTCTTGCTCGATTTAGTGAAACGGGCTGAACCGATAGGTGAAGCAGTTTCTGTTAAATCGAGGTGACAACACAAAGAAATAGCCCGCACACAGGCTTCTTCCTTCTACTGCATTTTGCTATCAGGGCTGATTTGTCAACTGATTGTCTTTTTCAAACCGTTTGTAGGTTTGGGAATCGGCACGTTCACGAACAAAAGCTCGAATATCTACAGCCCGATAATAGGTTTTCCTTCCGATAGTGAAATAAGGAAGTTGATTATTTACTCTATAGCGTTGAAGAGTTCGGAAAGATACTTTCAGGAGAAAAGCTAAATCCTGATTATCAAGAATCTTCTCATTATCATCTAGTACTGTATCAGTATTGATAAGAGATTTCAAATCTTGTCCGATTACGGTGAGCTTTTTAGATAGCTTTTCCATCCACTTCTCAAAGTTTTCATTGTCTATATACATTTTGCTTCATTTTTTAGTTCAACATTATTATTTTCAATCGATTGATGAAGCAAAGTACGGTAAATGGATGCAAATGAGTTAGGGGTGTAGTATATCTACTCCCCTAACAATTGTTGGTAAGTTCTTGATTTATAGATAGCCTTTCTTTTTACTTTCTTCGGCAATAGCTTTGCGAAGTGTATCTAAAAATTCAGTTACTTTAGATGGCTTGCGCTTTATGACGCTTTCGTGTTTCTTGTGAACATCTCCTAATTTGATATTAAAGAGGTGTTCAAATGCTCTCCCAATTTCTGTTAATGGTGATTTTGTTCCGGCATGGGTTACTACTCTTTGTGATAGGAATAGTCCACTAATCAACTCCATGATTTCAACTAGGTTGGTATTGTCGGTCAAATAGAGTGGTGAAGGTGGAAGGCTGCTTATTCTATTTTGAAATTGGCTGGGGTACTGAATTTTTAGATTCAGCAGTTCCATTTCTGCGGTAATAGTAGCCTGTACCTTTTGTATGAACAGCTTTTTAAGCGCATTTTTCCCCCTGCCCGTAAAGAGGTATTGTTTCAAGTAAAGCTATCTCGATACGGGTAGCTGCAAGAATTCGATAAGTAGTTGAATAATCATTTCCATTACTTATAGTTCTAATCTGTTCAACAAATTCGCCATAGGCTTCTTGCATTTCGTTATTAGTTACTTCTTGTGAGGTTTCAGAGAATAGTCCGAACATCCTCATGTTTAACAATACATTCATAAGCATAATTTTAATGGTAAGTATTATATAGAAAGACTTAACGCCTGATTTCATGCTTTTATATTACCAATAAATATCCATTATGCCAGAAAATACTAAAATCAATCTACGAATATGAATCTAAACTAAATGAGCTTCTTTCTTTAGAAAAGAATGAAGTGATTTGATAGAACTAAACACATATCCTTGATTTTCCTTTTCTAATTTCTTCATTTTTGAGAGTGAGGCTATCCATGCAGCAGATAAGCATTGTATTCCAACTTTACTACAAGCGATAATATCGGAAAATTCATCTCCAACATATACCATTTCTGCTGGTTGGATATTATATTTTAACATTAGTTCCGCCATTGATTCCGCTTTTGTGTTTCTATCTGGCGATCCGATTGAAATACTATCAAAAAGAGCTTCCATTTCAAAATGGTGAAGCGTAATATCACAACTCCTTTGACCTTTACCTGTTATTAAAGATACAATAATTGAGTTCTTCTTCAATTCTGTTATCAATTCTCTTATCCCCACAAATGGTTGAATGTAGACTGTGTGCATTTCTTTGTATATCACATAAAAATCAATCAGAGCTTTTTCCCAATCTTCTGAAACGACCTCTTTAATCATTCCCTCTTCATTAAGTCCGAATGTTTTCACAATATCATCTTCTGACAATATTTTTGATGCATAGGGAGATACTGCCTGTTTAAAGGCTTCGATACACATTGGGATTGTATCGGCAATTGTACCATCCAAATCAAAAGCGACCAATTTTATCATAGTTTCTTAGTTTGATTGATTTGACGTATCACTTTACATGGATTTCCAACGGCTAAACTATTTGCCGGAATATCTTTTGTAACAACACTACCTGCTCCAATTACACTACCGTACCCAATTGTTATTCCGGGAAGGATTATTACACCTCCACCAATCCAGCATCCATCCTCAATTGTAATAGGCAAAGCGTAAGTGCGGCGAACTCGTTTTATTCCATCTTCTGTTTCAACAGGCGCTAGCCGTTCATCTAAATCAATAGGGTGAGTTGCTGTATAAAGCTGAACATTAGGGGCAATAAGAACATTACTTCCGATAGTGATTTTATTACAATCCACAAAGGTACAACCGGTATTTACAGTAACATTATCCCCTATATGTATATTGCAGCCATAATCACAAATAAATGGACTGGCAACCGAAACTTTCATTCCGATACTACCTAGCATCTTTTTTAGCAAGCTGTGTTTTTCTTCTTTATTCTCATAAGGTAATGAATTATATTTCATCAATAACTTATGTGTTCGGGTCTTTAAATCCAAGAAAACTTGGTTATGACAATCATACCATTCACCGGCCAGACATTTTTCCATTTCTGTTTTCATAATTGTTACATTTTTATAAGATTGAAACTATTTCGGTTATATCTTTTCTTTTAGATGATTTTTCAGGTGGTTGTTTTACATAACCTAATGAAATAATTGCCACAGGGTACATATTGGGAGATAAATGAAGATTATCCTTTAGCATATCAGGATCGAAATTACATACCCAGCAGCTACCTAATCCTTGTTCTGCTGCGGCTAAACAAATATGTTCAGTCGCTATTGCTGCATCAATATCTGCATGGTTCTTATTGTCTGATTTTCTCACCCAAGAAATTGATTTGTCAGCACAAACTACAATATAGAGTGGAGCTTCGGTAAACCATTCACGTGGATAAGATTGTTGAATCAGTAGTTTGGTTTTATTACTTTTTACGACAAAAAAGTGCCAAGGTTGATAGTCTACAGCAGAAGGAGCAAAACGGGCACATTCTAAAATGTAGTCGAGTTTTTCTTGCTCAATCATATCAGAAGAATAGTTTCTTGCTGAATAACGCTGTTTTGATAGTTCTAAAAAGTTCATAAATAATCTAATTTTGATTTATGGCAAAGTTATACCTATTTTATTTCAAATATAGGTATATATTTTCGCTATATTGGTATAATTCCGCTTTATGTGTTATATTTGAGGAATGAAAAAAGAAAATCTTCATCAACCGTTTGAGATCAGCTTTAACGAGCATAATGAATCGTTATTAACTGAGCATGAGCATACTTTTTTTGAATTAGTCTACATCTTAACAGGAACAGGTATTCAATGGATTAACAATAACATGTTTCCATATCATGATGGACACTTGTTCTTGATAACTCCAAATGATTCTCATTCCTTTGAGATTCACACAACTACAAAATTCATTAACATCAAGTTTAATGACATCTATATACATTCAGCTATATTTGGTTCAGAGAATATCCAGAGATTAGAATTTATTTTGCAACATGCAAATCATCAACCGGGTTGCATCCTTAGAAATAAGGTGGATAAGCTATTAGTGAAACCAATGATTGAAACAATTATTCGCGAGTATGTAAATAGGAATCTGTATAGTAAAGAGATTATCACGCAGTTGATAAATACTATAATTATTGTTGTGGCAAGAAATATAGCTATGTTTTTACCTCAACAAGTCGATGAATGTTCAGATGATAAGTCTCTCGATATTCTTCAATATATCCAAGCAAATATCTATCAAACAGGTAAAATTAGAGCAAAAGAAATCAGTCAGCATTTTGGTATATCTGAAAGTTACTTGGGACGTTATATAAAAAAGCACACCAACGAAACAATGCAGCAATACATATTAAGCTATAAACTAAAATTGGTCGAAAGCAGATTGTTACATAGTCAAATGAGAATAAATGAGATTGCCGAAGAACTAGGATTTACCGATGAAAGCCATTTGAGTAAATTCTTTAGAAAAAACAAAGGCTGTAGTCCTTCAAGTTTCAGAAAAAGTAATAAGGCAATATGATGCGTATCCATTCTTAATCTAATATATTTCAGCGATAACATATATACTATTTATCTGTTTTCTTATTTCAATAGGAAGCCAGCAATAGTCAAATCTCACCACTTCCAGACAGTTTTTAAAACGTCTCTTAATTCTTCTTTCATTTGCCGATGAAAATAGAATCAACACGTTTTATAAACCATTAAAAATTAAAAGTATGGAAGTAGTAACCATTGAAAAGAGAACCTTTTCGTATATCAGCGAACGGTTCATTGAGTTTGCCAAACGAATAGAAAGTTTGTGCAGCACTCATACCCAGAAAGTAGGAAACTGGCTGGATAGTCAGGAAGTGTGCCTGTTGTTGGGCTTTAGCAAACGAACACTGCAATATTACCGAAGCAGTGGACGGTTGGCTTATTCTCAAATCGGGAGCAAGATTTATTATAAGTCTTCCGATATTGAAAGAATTATTGCGGACAGTGAAACACTGAATCAATCACCTAAACAAATCATGCCTTATGAAAAGAACTAAAGAAGATTATCCGTCCTTCAACCTGTTTTCTATTGTCGGCACATGGGAAAGCGTTAATCTGAATCCTACGATAATCATTTATCGGAGCGATAAAGAGTACCTTCTTTCTATTATATATGTATCGGAAACCACCAAACAGGCTTCGCCCGCTACTTGTGAGATACAGCAAGATGGTAGCCAGTATTTTATTGCCACTGAATCCAAACGGCTCTATGTAGATTATGATTCGGCAAAAGACGTACTTAACATTTCATCTTTGGGTGACTATCTGCGTAACTAGCCAGCTATCTAGCCATCTTGAAATCAAGATTTCAATAAAACAATCTTTCAATCATGGAATTAATAAATAAAGATACCCCACAAGTCAAAGAATTTATTTCTTCGCTTGATTCGATGCTAGACGGCATTGAATCTATTGTCAAGCATTACAAGCCCCATCTGAACGGAGAACGTTTTCTTTCCAATAATGAGGTTTCAAAAAAGTTGAATGTCAGTTTGCGAACCTTGCAAGAATGGCGAGATACAGGATTAATCCCCTTTATCCAGATAAAAGGGAAAATCATCTATCGCCAAAGTGATATTGACAAACTGCTCCAAAAGCATTATTTTGAAAGCTGGAAAGAATAACTTGCCAGCCCTAAAAACATTGTTTTTCGGAATTCAATTTGAATCATTGACTTTTCCAGTGAAGTATTTAGTCTGTGCAAGTCTTTTTCTAAAAATACGCTCGGAATGTAATGGAGAGGAAGATTTTTAGGAAAACCCATAGGGCTTGGACTTGAACAGGCTAAATACGGAACTTACCTTTGTCAATGCTTCATATTGAGTTCTGGGAAACTTACAATAAAAGAAAAAGGATTGAGAAAATGAAATTCATTATTCCCAATCCTTTTCTTTATGTGGCTACTACTTTATTATATCGCCAATTCCGACAAACTACTATTTACTTTTTGCATATCCTTGAAAATATTCTGATCCAGTACCCTTGCATAGTGCTTTGTCACACTGGTATCTGCATGACCTAACATCTCTGCTACATTCTCCATACTTACACCATTTGCAAGGCAAATGCTCGTGGCATACGAGTGACGGGCTGTGTGAGTGCTAAGATTTTTGTGAATTCCGCACACATCGGCAATTTCTTTCAAATAACTGTTCATGCGTTGATTACATAATACAGGCAAAAGTTTTCCAGTGCATTCTGCCACATCTTTATACTTGTCAAGTATAGAAGCTGCCACAGGTAACACAGGAATGTTACACATGATTTTTGTCTTTTGACGGTTCTTCCTTATCCAAAGTTCTCCTTTGTTATCTCTTACCAAGTGTTCAGGTGACAAGTCTTTCACATCGCTGAACGCCAAGCCAGTGAAGCGATAGAAAACTATCAATGCGACCAATAGAGGAATCCGGCAAAAGAACTGCAATTCGTTGTAAAGCAGCAAAATTGCGTTGGTTTGCGCAGTTGGGTAAATAGCAAAAACAGGTAGAATAACGAACCTGTTCAGCTACCAAGTCATTACCTGTTTTCATTTCATTTAGATGCAGTCAATCAGGGGATAAACTGTCAGTTAAAAGGTATTTCCATCCGGGAATCCCCCTTTATCCGGCAGATTTTGTCCGTCCGGTTTTGATTGCGCCGTTCTGCCTGATTCTCATATCATTCGATTGGCGAAGTATGAGTAAAATTGCAATCAAAAAAAGTAACGCATGAAAACAGAAATGAAAGTGCTGCTCTACATCAAGCGCGGCGTACAGGACAAGGACGGCTTTTCTCCGCTCATGGGCAGAATATCCGTCAGGGGAAAGGTGAACTCCATCGCGCAATTCGCGTGCAAGTTCAAAATCGATGTGCGGTTGTGGAACGCCACCGCCCAACGCTGCACCGGCAAAAGCAAATCGGCAACAATGGCAAACAGGGAGATTGAACGGGTACTGCTATTGTTGCAAAAGCGGTTCAACGAACTTTCCGACATCCGGGATGTCGTGAAGGCGGAGGAAGTCAGAAACGTGTTCCAAGGTCTGGCTGAGACCCAGGACACCATCATGAAGCTCTATGCGGAGCATAACAGCGACTATGCCCTGCGTGTAGGGGTGAACAGGGCGGCAAGCACGTTCTACCAGTACCGGAACACCTGCCGGATACTCGGTGAGTTCCTGAAAGAGAGATACCATGTGTCGGATATGCCTGTCAAGCAGCTGGATGAAAACTTTATCGAGGCGTTTGATATGTATATGCGCACGACAAGGCGTTTCATGCCCAGGACCATACTCGGACATGTCAACCGCCTGAAAAGCGTGATGATGCTTGCCGTGTTCCGCGGCATCGTCCCTTTCAGCCCGTTCAAAGGCTATGCGCCGCAGAAACCAGTTTTCAAACAGATGTACCTGACAGAAGACGAGCTTGACAGGTTTGCGAACACTACCTATGACACCCCCAACCGTAATTTCACGAGGGACATGTTCCTGTTCTCGTGCTGGACGGGTATCTGCTACTGCGACATGAGAAGCCTGACAGCCGCCAATCTGGTGAGGGCGGACGACGGCAGCCTGTGGATTCACACGGAAAGGCAGAAGACGGGCACGCCCGAATGTGTCCGGCTGATGGAGATACCGCTGAATATCATTGAAAAATACAAGGATATGGACAGCACCGGGAAACTCCTTCCGATGCTGACCAAGGAGAGCATGAACAGACACCTGAAAAAGATGTCCGTGATGTGCGGCATCAACCGTCCGGTCTCATTCCATCAGGCACGTCACACCTTCGGAAGCATCATCTGTCTGTCACAGGGAATCCCGATAGAGACCGTCAGCAAAATCATGGGGCACCGGCATATCACCACCACCCAGCGGTACGCAAAAGTCACGCAGGATAAAATAGACCGGGACGTGGACTGCCTGAACGGTGTTATTGGAAGCAAGTTCTCCTTGTCCGGCATCGACACCGCCCCGTCACCCATTCTGAAAGACTACAGCCAACGGAAAGTCAATCCGAGCTTGAAGCAAAGGGAGTATATAACCAAAATAATGGAAGGGTAAGCCATGCGAAGCACATTCAAACTATTGTTTTATATCAACCGCCTGAAAATAAAGAGAAACGGCAGATGCCCGATTATGGGACGGGTCACCCTCGACGGGAAGATAAGCCAGTATTCCACAGGGTTGGAAATAGAGCCTGACTTATGGGATGCAAAAGTGGGCAAGGCATTCACGGACGGTCGTAAGACCGGAAACATCACCGGCGAAAAAAGAAATGAGTTGAACAGGCTGAACTCATTATTGGAGGCTTTGGAGGAGAAAGCGAAATCCGCCTACAAAAGAAACGTGGACTCTTATGGCTTCGTCTCGGCGGAAATCATCAAGAATGCAGTCACCGGGAAATCCGATGTCAAAGAGACATTGCTGTCCCTGTTTGACGAACATAACGGGGAATATGCCAAACGTGTAGGCGTTGACCGGACACGGCATTCCTATGTCCGCTATCTTACCACGCGCAAGCATATATACAATTTCCTGAGATACAAATATGATTTGGAGGACATTCCGCTGCGTTCACTGACGATGAAATTCATGACCGACTTCACATTCTATTTTTCAACCGTACTGCGGTTGAAAGTTTCCGCCTACAATGACTATCTGATCCTGCTGCACAAGATGACGCGGCTGGCTTTGAAGAAGCACATACTTAAGCGCGACCCGTTTGCCGGGCATAAGGTTGAGAAAGTGCCGGTAAACCACCGCCACCTGACCGGGGAACAATTCGAGAAGCTGCTCAATGCCCGACTGCCGACCTACCGCCTGTGCCATACACGCGACCTGTTTGTCTTTTCGGTGTTCACGGGCATCGGCAGGGCAGATCTGGCAAACCTGACGGAAGACAACATCATCACGAAGGAGGACGGTTCCAAATGGATCCACATCGCGCGGCAGAAGACCAAGGCGGAGTGCCATATCAAACTTCTTGACATACCTCTCCGCATTATCGAAAAATACAAAGGGGAAGGCAAGGACGGAAGATTGTTTTACGTCCCGCAGACCTGTAACCTGTGCCGCAGCCTTAAAATCATAGCCGAACAGTGCGGTCTGGGCTGTCACCTGACATTCTATCAGGCACGCCACAGTTTTGCGACCCTTATCTGCCTGAGCAACGGGGTTCCGATAGAAACCATCAGCAAGATGATGGGACATTATTCCATACGCACCACCCAGATATATGCCGAGATAACCAACCACAAAGTGAGCAGGGATTTGGAAACCCTGTCTGAAAATACCAAAGGCAAATATGCGTTGCCCGATGACGGTATGCCGTCACGGGTGTTCAAATGCGGAAATTACAGCGGTTGGAAAAAGGAGTGTGCATCAAGTGATGAAACTAAAATCAAGTGACAATGAATAGAGGAATAATAACAATCAGTGAAACGGGTGCGGTCACGATGCCGACCGTATCCGTATGGATGACGCAACAAGAGATAGCCGACCTGTTCGGCGTGTTTTCCTGCCACGTCCGCAAGGCCATCCGTTCCATCTACAAGAACAAGGAACTGAATGAACTTGATACAATGAAGTATCTCAGGCAAGCGGATGGAATCAGTTATGATGTTTACAGCCTTGAAATGATTATCGCCATTGCATTCAGAATATGCAGTAAAGAGAGTGTCTTGTTCAGACGGTTTATAATAAATGAAATTAGCACCATTAAGAAGGCTACACCGATTACACTGTTTGTTGCCAGCGTCAGAGGTAATAACCGATGGTATAGTTGAGGTTCATTCCGCCAGTCTCTCGTTCCCGATGCACGGATGCAAAGGTAGCGTATGGCTTGATGGCAGCGGCAAGGTCGGGCGGCAAAGCCGTTTCGAACAGAATCTTCCTCCTTTGGAGTGTATTCAGCCCGAAAACCTTGCCACTGCCTGCCATACGCTTGAAAAGCATCCGGCAACGGAAATAAGCGACTGATGGGAAATCAGAAGAAAGAAGAGAGGAACGGCTTACAGACGAAGCGGAATTTTGATGCTTCGTCCGTAAGCCGTTCCTTTCTCTTTTTGCCGAAAGTCCGTTGCTGATGCAACCATAGGGCAGACGGCAAACTGCGCTCTTTCAAGAAAATCATGTGCCTGTCAGCCGATAGGCGGAGCGGTAGCCGTCAGCAAGCATCCTTTCGATGTCGGATTCACGGTAGAGGATTTTACCGCCTAACTGGATATAGGCTATGCGTCCTTTGTTTCGATAGTCCTGAAGTGTCCGGCGGCTCACTTTCAACCGTGCCGACACCTCCTTGTCGGTGAAGAAACGTTCACCGTTCAGTGTCGGGCGGTAATTGGCGGTCAAATGTTCGAAGCTGTCCAAAAGACGGTCGAGACTGCCCATGAAGTGGATTATCCACTCGTTGTCCTTGTTAATCAGTTCATTCATGTTACTTTGGATTTAGTGGGTATTGTTAGTTTACTTCGTTCATTTCATCAAGTTTATATAGTTCTTCCTTTGAACTTTGCTTCTTTGCGCCTGTCCTCCACAACGGAAACAATGCGCTGTACATCATCGAGACGGTAGTAGGTCTTGTGGTTTATCTGCGAGTAAGCCAGCGTCCCGTTGTCCCGAAGCGTCTGCAATGTGCGTGGACTGATGTTGAGTATCCGGCAAACGTCCTGATTGTCCATCCACTCGTCCATTGTCTTCTCTCCGTGCCGCTGACAGATGGCATCCATGCGACTGACGAAACGGTCGAACTTGGCGACCATCGCCTCAAAGGTCTTTCTTTCAATTGATACGATTTCCATATACATACTTTTTATTGTTACTGTTTCTTTTGCCGCAAAGGAATACATAATCTGTTATCCGGCAATGGATTTCCCGGAAGTGGAAGCATGTGGCACAGGTTGGTAGAGGTTGGCACAGATTGGGGCTATATTCTTAATTCCGGAAATCAGGAATGTGGCAAGAGAAAAAACAAGGGCTTAATTCAAGCCTGACTGTGATTGCACCTTTGTTCTTCCGGTTATTCATATCCGGCAAATCTGTGAAGTCCTCACCAATATCTCTATCACCATAAAGCAAAGTCTCACAATATTGCCTAATCGAATCCAAGTTATTGACTGACGGTACTAAAACGTCTTACTTTGCTTGCAACAATCGGTCAAGGTACTGACCAAGACCACAGTAATAACTTAATCAACCTGTTTTATGACAATGAAAAGAGAACCAAGTATCAGTGAGCAGCAGGCTCGTGAAATCGTGGAAAGAATGGGACGCAGGGAATCCCGCAGTGAGAAGTCTATGGACGACTTCTACCGGAATATCGGTCTGGATCCGGAACCGCTGGCACAACCCGGCAAGATCGTCACGAAAAAAGCGGAAACAACTACGGTGGATGAACCGTCAGGCGGAACGCCCGAAGATGTGGCAGTGCCACAGAAGCGTGTCAGCAGCAAACAACGCAGGCTGTCGCTGGACGAGTACCGTACCGCTTACCTGCAAGTTCCTGTCTAACCGACCGCAAACCCGTGTTCGTCAGCGGTGAAGTGCGTGACCGACTGGACGGGATTGTCCGCCGTCTCGGCGGGCATGGCATGAGTGCGTCGGGACTCGTTGAGAATCTCGCCCGCCTGCATCTTGAAACCTACCGGGAGGATATCGAGCAGTGGCGCAAACTCTGAGCGGATTACGGTAGAACCGGTCAAGCCGGTGGATACACTCCATCGGTTTGACTAATATTCCAAATGAGTTATTATACTCACAAACCAATCCGACAAGCGGAGGATTCTTGTGTCCTCAAAGACACAGCAAGATATATTTTCAGTTACCCGAATAATTCTAAGTAACTGAAAACACCTTCACCGCCGTGGGCAGAATTATCCTCCGCAGTCGGATAATTTCGGGGTTCCTTAATCAAAGATTAGACAATGGACAAGCTATAAAATTAAAAGAATAAGAAGAATGAAAAAGAAGAGCAAGTACGGGAGAAATCCCAAGTTGAATCCGAAGACACACTGCGTGATGGTGCGCTTCGATGATGTGGAATGGAACAGGTTCCTGACGATGTACGAGGAATCACAGGTGTATGCGAAAGCCGTCTTTCTCAAAGCGCATTTCTTCGGACAGAAGTTCAGGGTACATAAAGTGGACAAAGCAATGTTGGAATACTGTACCAAGCTGTCCGACTTTCATGCCCAGTTCCGCGGCATAGGCACCAATTACAACCACGTCGTGAAGGAATTGCGCATCCATTTTTCGGAGAAGAAGGCGATGGCGTTGCTCTACAAGCTGGAGAAACATACCATCGACCTTGTGAAGTTGAGCCGGGAGATTGTGGAACTTTCAAGGGAGATGTATGTCAAGTGGGAACAACAGAAGGAATAATTCCATACCACACTAAGCGCCCGCAGATTCGCAGTCCGGTGAATGAGCGTAGTCCGTCAGGCAATTTCATTGCCGACCATGTCATCATCGGACGACCGGGTTTTCAGATCAAGGATGATAACCGTCCGAAAGGGATAAAAATATAACTTTTATTGTGGGCAGTAACGTCATTGTTTTCGTTACTGCCCACAATAACAAATAATCCTTATCGCTTTTGGATATTGGCTGATAGAAGTTGGTACAGACAAATTTAACAAAATAGAACAAAAAAAGTAACTACTCAGCTATGCAAAGTCGTTGAGTATCAACTCTATTGCACGAGGTCAATCTTGCGTAATGCCCGATTTTCATCGAAATATAGTAAATCAACAAGTTTGCTACTGTTGATAATCAAGCATTTGGGCACATTTAGATACCTGAGTAGTTACACAAAAAAGCAATGCAATTTTTTTATACGTTGCACACTGATTTCTTATTTTGCAGAATTACAGCGAACAAGTTTCTCTTTCGTTTTGCAAATCTACTTGCAGTGTAATCTGTTTGCTTCTTAATATTATAGATGAAATTATAGCAACAATCAAAGCAAACACGGCAATACCTATAAATGACACATGCAAACCGTAGCGTTTTCCTATGAATCCGATTATAACCGGACCAAGAAGTATGCCGGAATATCCAAGAGCATTAATAAAACTAATGATGTTGTGTACAGCCATCCCTTTTATGTGGGCCGCAAAAGATACTAATTGAGGAACTACATTGGCCGCACCACAACCGACCATAGCAAAACCAGCTACAGAAGCGATCGCACTATCAATTGATACCACAATCAGGAAACCAGCGGAAATAAGTAATGCCCCTCCGCTAATCACAGTCCTTCGTCCAAATCGATCGACGATCTTGTCGCCGCAAAGTCTCATAATAGTCATTGCTATGGCAAAAGCGGTATAGAAAAATCCGGCCACGGACATGTCAATGCCACGCTCTTGACTAACAAAAATTGCTGACCACCCCATTACAGCACCTTCCGACGCATACATGATAAAACATAACAAACCGACCACTATCACCATAGGTGGAATATAAAATTTCTTATTCACATCCTGTTTCGGATGGTCGTTGCTTTTAAGTACCTTTGAGGATAGAAGGTCACGGCATCCGGCCATCATCGCAGCCAATACCAATATCATAAATATTACGACCGACCACATAGGGATTATTCCGAATGCGAAAAGAGAACTCATCACACCGGCACCGATGAGCGTACCAAGTGAATAACCCCCATGAAATCCTGACATCAGATGTTTTCCTGTCTGACCTTCAACTGCAACACCATTCACATTAGCAGCAACATCGATGGTGATAGTACAACCGCCGAATACCAATAACATTATAGCCGTCAGGGTGAAGTTAGCCAATAGGCTTATCGTCAATAGAGAAAAAGCCATTAAAAATCCGGAGAAATAAACTACTCGTTTTGCGCCAAATCTCACACATAGCCAACTTGATAAAGGAAGTGCTATTATTGAACCCAACCCGGTACAAAGCATCAGAAGTCCTAAGGAAGCTTCGTCCAAACTAAATGCACGTTTAACATACGGTACAAGAGGTGCCCATGCAGCCTCAAGACAACCTATGACGAGAAAAGCGGTGCGATTTGCGATAATTGGATGTTTACTCATCGTTTAAAGGTATAAGAAAAGCGCACATTTTGAATATGTGTGCGCCTTTGAAAATGATTAGATTGTTTTATTATTCTGCTATATTACCCTTTCTAAAGTCAGCGACAGGTTTATCTGTCAGAGATACTTCGGTGAATAGGCAGGTGTGTTCATTATCCTTAGGACTCTGTGAACTGATGCCTATAAGCAATTTTTCAGGAAAGTCATTCTTATAGAGTCGGGCCATACGCCATATTTTACCATCTTCTGAGAAATAGCTACCAAGGGTTGTGCCATCGGAGGATAATCTCATATAAACGTATGGAGCCGTGATTGCCTGATGGTTATTGTCATCAGAGGTGCCTAATGTGCGAACTGACACCACTCGGTGATCGCCATACTCATCCTGCTCGAAACATAGTTTTTGACAATGTGTGTCGTTTTCATAAGCATATATCACCCCTGCCGAATAAGTTCCGGTTTCAGTGAATTCAGGCTGCACTTTAGCCGTGAAAGTGAAAGGTTTGGTGTTGTCAACCTCTGTGAAGATGACCGCAGAGTTATTGACTACGCTTCCATCCGGGGAACGGAAATAATCAGTTTGAGGACCGGCCACAAATTTGAGCGTGTCGCCAAGAAGTGTGATGCCATTCTCTCCGCCGTTTTTCGACTTTGTAAAACGAATTCCTCCTACATTGATGTCGCATGTGGCGAGTTCAACGTTTTCTGTTGTAGCTTTCTTGTCAGAATTTCCCGCTTTTTTCTCTGGTTCTTTCTGGGTGCATCCAGCCATTACAAGACTTGCAATGATTGCGATAAATACTAATTTTTTCATTATGATATTGATTTGATTATTATTAAATTGCAATTTCCTTGTGATTTATTTGCGGTTGCAAAGTTAGATAGAACAAAAGATGTGCACAATACTGATTTCTAACCAATTTTCGCATCAATAGCAATAGGAATTAGCTATTATTTGTTGAATATCAATCCTCTACGGCCTACTACCAACGAATTATCAGGAACATCTTGGGTTATGGTACATCCATGTGACATGACACAACCATTACCAACACTAAAGCTACCCGCGACAATTATAGTTCCTGTACCAAAAACACAACGATTGCCTATTCTTGCTCCCGGAAACAAAATAAGTTCTCCTCCTATGATATTATTATCTCCGATATAGATGTCATCACCTACTCCTGTGCAATAAATAGAAGCTCCGTGTGTAAGAGAAACGCCTTTACCAAAATGAATTGGCACAGAACTAAAAATACGTTCACATTCATTTTGCAGAACTGTTATGCCTGCTTCCAATTCTAATTTACCAGCAAATTGATTCATCTTTTTCGCTTTTATATGCCCGCAAAATTACGAACCAATAATAACTGGTACAACACTGATTTTTAACCAATCATAAAGCAAGAGGGCTCATTAAATAAGATTCATTCTTAATGCGATTTCTACAGCAGCCGCAGTATTAGCGACTTTTAATGAAGCTAAAATATCCTGACGATGGCGATTAACGGTATAAACGGAAATATTTAGGTTGTCTGCAATCTGTTTACTGGGCACCCCTTTCGCTATTAGTGATAGTATTTCAAGTTGTCGCCGACTAAGGATTTTTCGGTCGCATGCTTCGTACACGTTTCGTCTAACGGTTTCTCCTGTCACGAGATTTACAATAATACCGTCTTGTTTGTTATGAGAACCAAAGTATGGAGAATAAGTGCATAGACCGAGAATGACACTTCCACCGTTGCTACAACTAAAATATCTCGTTGTATGTAATATTTTTATTGTCTCATTACTCCCTGTCCGATAGAAACTGATTATACACGAAGCCGAGAAATTTGTCTTTTCATTTATGGGAAGTTCTTTTATAAAGTTGAAGAAACGAAGTTCGAGTATATGACGTTGAATAAGCTCTTCTTCATTCGCGTGGCTGAAAACGGTATTTTCAAAGGCAGATGTATGATCAACCATATATTCCGGGAAGTCCATTATAGTTTGACCGAATCTGCCAGAATATATATGACATTCGTTGTTTTGAAAATCTGACACAACTGCTATACCTTCTGTTGCAAGAGCATAACCATTTGCGCACGCTCTTGCTTGAGCAAGCATAAATTCCTTATTTTCAACATCTTCAAACTGCTGCTCAGTCAGAAGCGATTTTAGTTGATGTTCCTGTTCCATAGTGAATTGGTTAATTTTCACCATTGCGGGATTGCGCCAATAGTCCTAATTTTGCCACAAAATTACGAATAATAAATGATTCAAAGATGAAAAGAACCGTTTTATATGGAGCATTTCTTGTTGGATGCCTCTCTTTAGCTGCATGTCAGCAGCACAAAGAGTCCAAAACAAGTGAACCGGATTTGACCGGTAAAGTGGCTGAAACAAGCCAAATCACAGACTGTGAGATAAAAGTGGGAGATGTCACTTTTACCAAATCCATCAATGGCGCAGATACATGTGTAACCATACTTGCAGACGGAGGATTGGAATTCAACTGTCCCGGAGGACTTGACTTCTTCTGTGATCCTAACGAGGGTAAGCTGTCCAACAATACACTGCCTGTGTTACTGATTCCGACCGATAATACAAAGCCATTCACGCTGACAGCTAAAGTAACCCCTGAGTTTACCTCTGATGGACTTTACAATGCCGCCGATCTTTTTGTGTATGTCAACGATACACTTTGGCAGAAACTTGCCTTTGAGCAGGACGAATATGGCAACCACCGCATCGTAACGGTACGAACACAAGGTACATCGGATGACAATAACCATGATAAGATAGACGCAAAATCAGTCTATATGAAAATATCTTCTGATACTCACACTATCGCCAGCTACTATTCATTAGACAAAAAAGAGTGGCATATGGTGCGTCTGTATCGTAATGAATATCCCGATCAAATATATCTCGGCATCAGCAGCCAGTGTCCGCAACATGGTGGATGCACAAGCATCATCGAAGATATAACTCTTAGTCATGACAACGTAGGAGATTTCCGTATGGGTGAATAAATGTAAAGGATATGAGCAAACGAATTTTGATTTTAACCGGCAGCCCACGACGGGGAGGTAACAGCGACCTTATGGCGGACGCTTTTGCGAAAGGAGCATCCGAAGCGGGCAACAGTGTTGTGCAGTTTAATACTGCGCATAAACATATTCAAGGATGCAGAGCTTGCGATAATTGTTTTAGCAAGGAGAATAAAGCCTGTATTTTTAATGATGATTTCAATGAACTGGCATCTTTGATGGCAGAAAGTGATGTCATCATATTCTGTACCCCTCTTTATTGGTACTCGTTTCCTACCCAGATAAAAGCTGCCATAGACAAGTTTTATTCTTTCATCATAGGTAAAAAAGATGTGCCTATTAAGGAATGTATGCTTCTTTCGTGTGGAGAGTTGGAAGACCCACATGTATTTGACGGTATAGTGCGTTCCTTTGAACTCATTGCGCAAGATAGGGGATGGAAAAACAGAGGCCATTATCTTGTAAATAGTGTCAATGAGAAGGGGGCTATTTCAAATACCGAACATCTACAAAAGATATATGATATCGGAAAGAAATTTTGAATTGTCTATTGAGGATGTTCTATAATCCAATTTGATATAGCATCTTTATTAGACTGAGCTTCAAAGACCATACAGCCCGTAAGCCTATAAAGACCTACGGGCTGTATTATCAATAATCAATGGCAATAACGCATGAATCGACATAACGCTGAAACAAGACACTTCCGTATGCTGACTTCCATAGGCTATCTACTAATAGCTTTGCTGGTAGGCGGCATCATGTACACATGGCTTGGCGAATGGCGAGACATGGAGGGACTGGAAGCCAAAAACCGAGAGATCGATGAATTTCGAAAAGAGGTAAACAATATTCATATTCATTTGATAGAGTTTTCCCTATTGGGTGAAACGATATTGGAATGGGATAATGACGATTTAGAACTTTACCATGCTCGGCGTATGACAATGGACAGTATGCTTTGTCGGTTCAAAGCTATCTATCCGGTAGAACGCATCGACAGTGTACGCCATTTTCTCGAAGACAAGGAAGGGCAGATGTGCCAAATCGTGCAGATACTTGAACAGCAACAAGCCATCAACGATAAGATAACCAGTCAAGTACCTGTAATCGTGCAGAAGAATGTGCAGGAACAGCCCAAGAAATCCAAGCGCAAGGGTTTCTTAGGCATCTTTGGCAAAAAGGAAGAAGCGAAACCAACTGCGACTACTACGATGCTCCGTTCCCTTAATCGGAATATGATAGCTGAACAACAGGCACAAAGCCGCCGTTTGTCGGAACACGCCGATAGTCTTGCTACACGAAATGCGGAACTCAACAGACAACTGCAAGGACTGGTAGTTCAAATGGATGAGAAGGTGCAAGCAGACATACAGAAACGGGAAGCTGAGATAACAGCCATGCGGGAACAATCGTTTATTCAGATAGGTGGCTTGACAGGATTCGTTGTGTTGTTATTGGTAATCTCTTACATAATCATCCACCGAAATATCACCCGTATCAAACGGTACAAACGAGAAACTGCGGATTTAATAGAACAGCAGATACAGTCTATCAAACAAAACGAGGCACTGATTGCCTCTCGTAAAAAAGCCGTTCATACCATCACCCATGAATTACGTTCTCCACTGACGGCAATAACGGGTTATGCCGGACTGATGCGGAAAGACTGCAATACGGATAAAACCGGGACATATATCCGAAACATTCAGGAATCTTCTGACCGCATGCGTGAAATGCTGAACACCCTGCTGAATTTTTTCCGGCTGGACAACGGCAAGGAACAGCCTAATTTCTCCGCATGTAGGATTTCCGCAATCACACATACGCTCGAAACGGAGTTTATGCCAATCGCCATAAACAAAGGACTGACTCTGACAATACATTGCCACAAGGATGCCTTTGTATGTACAGATAAGGAACGCATCTTGCAAATCGGGAACAACTTGCTGTCCAACGCCATCAAGTTCACGGAGAACGGTGGCGTTTCTCTGACAACGGACTACAATAATGGCGTCCTGAAACTTATCGTCGAAGATACGGGCACAGGTATGACCGAAGAGGAACAGCAGCGGATATTCGGGGCGTTTGAACGTCTGTCAAACGCTGCTGCAAAGGATGGCTTCGGATTAGGTCTTTCCATTGTTCAGCGTATTGTGACAATGCTCGGCGGCACAATCCGGCTGGAGAGCGATAAAGGCAAAGGTAGCCGTTTCACGGTGGAAATTCCCATGCAGACAGCCGGGGAACAGCCGGAACGGATAAATCAGACAAGGATTCATCATAACCATAGATTCCACGATGTGATTGCCATCGACAATGACGAAGTGCTGCTCCTGATGCTAAAAGAAATGTATGCACAGGAAGGGATACATTGCGATACCTGCACCAATGCAGCGGAGCTGATGGAAATGATACGCCGGAAAGAATACAACCTGCTTCTGACGGATCTGAATATGCCGGAAATCAACGGCTTCGAGCTGTTGGAACTGCTGCGCACCTCCAATGTGGGCAACTCAAAGACAATCCCAGTAGTCGTGACAACCGCTTCGGGCAGTTGCAGCAAGGAGGAACTTATGGAACGTGGTTTCTCCGGATGCTTGTTTAAACCTTTTTCCATATCGGAACTGATGGAGGTTTCAGATAAATGCGCCATGAAAGGCAACCGGAATGAAAAGCCGGATTTCACCTCCTTGCTGTCATACGGCAATGAATCCGTCATGCTGGAGAAACTGATAACGGAAACCGAAAAGGAAATGCAGGCAATCAGGGAAGCGGGTCTAAAGAAAGACCTTCAGGAACTGGACGCCTTGACACACCACCTGCGAAGTTCATGGGAGATACTCCGTGCCGACCAACCGTTAAGGGAACTATACAAATTGCTTCATTGCGATGGCACGCCTGACGATAAAACAATTGGCAATACCATAAAATCCGTGCTGGATAAGGGTTCGGAAATCATCCGGCTGGCAAAAGAAGAAAGGAGAAAATACGAAAATGGATAATACAAAAATCATCGTGGTGGAGGACAACATCGTGTATTGCGAGTTCGTCTGCAACCTGCTGGCACGCGAGGGATTCCGCACCGTGCAGGCTTTCCACCTCTCGACCGCGAAGAAATATCTGCAACAGGCCGCAGACGGGGACATCGTGGTTTCCGACCTGCGCCTGCCAGACGGCAACGGTATCGACCTGCTGCGCTGGATGCGCAAGGAAGGTATGATGCAGCCGTTCATTATCATGACCGACTATGCCGAAGTGCATACGGCGGTTGAAAGCATGAAACTCGGCTCGCTGGACTACATACCCAAGCAGCTTGTGGAGGACAAACTCGTCCCTCTGCTCCGTACCATATTAAAAGAACGGAATATCGGACGAAGCCGTATGCCCATGTTCTCGCGTGACGGCTCGGCGTTCCAGGCCATCATGAAGCGGATAAGGCTGGTAGCCCCCACCGACATGAGCGTGCTGATCTTCGGGGAGAACGGCACGGGCAAGGAGCATATCGCCCACCTTCTGCACGATAAGAGCAAGCGAGCAGGAAAATCGTTTGTGGCTGTGGACTGCGGTTCGCTCACCAAAGAGCTTGCGCCGTCGGCCTTTTTCGGACACGTCAGAGGGGCGTTCACTGGTGCGGACAGTGTCAAGAAAGGCTATTTCCATGAAGCCGAAGGCGGCACGCTGTTTTTGGACGAGGTGGGCAACCTCGCACCGGAAACCCAGCAGATGCTTCTGCGTGCCATACAGGAACGGAGATACCGCCCGATAGGTGACAGAACGGACAAAAATTTCAATGTCCGTATCATCGCCGCCACCAACGAGGATCTGGAGAAGGCGGTCAATGAAAAGCGTTTCCGGCAGGATCTATTATACCGACTGCACGACTTCGAGATAACCGTCCCGCCGTTGCGTGACTGCCAGGAGGATGTCATGCCTTTGGCTGAGTTCTTTCGTGAAATTGCGAACCGGGAACTGGAATGCGATGTCATCGGCTTTGACGGAGAAGCCCGCAAGACATTGCTGACCCATGCGTGGCCGGGCAATGTCCGCGAGCTTCGTCAGAAAATCATGGGCGCGGTGTTGCAGGCACAGAAGGGTCTTGTCACGAAAGAGCATCTGGAACTTGCCGTGACAAAACCTAACTCACCCGTCAGCTTCGCCCTGCGCAGCGATGCGGAAGACAAGGAGCGTGTCTTACGCGCGTTGAAGCAAGCGAACGGGAACCGCAAGGTTGCCGCCGAACTGCTCGGAATAGGACGTACGACGCTGTACAACAAACTGGAAGAATATGGATTGAAGTATAAATTTCAGCAACCATAGCCGGTAATTCGCTGAATTTGTATGATTTTGATTATCAGAATTTGGTTAATTCTCAAAATAATATTATCTTCGCATTGAGCTATTTGAAATGATTGGGAATCATGCAAAATGATGAAGGCAGGTGGTTTCTAAACCATTACCTATACCTCTATTGTTGGCTTGTAATTTATTGATAATCAACTACACATTAGTTAGTGCAACAAATGTGAAGCTGCAAAATGCAAAAACGTCACGTACCTGTTCTACTCGTTTAATTGTGAACTCTTTAGCGAGAATGATTTTAATCTCGTCCATCGTCAGAAATTCGGGATCAGTTTCTTCCAGTTTGAAGCGGTAGTAAGCAAATGGATCTTTCTTTATCCAGTCGTTTTCCAGAGCAATGCGGATAATCTTTTTCAAATTCTTAAGTCGGGTGATAGCGGAGTTCTGCGCACAACCTTTTTCAATCTTCAAGAAAGCATCGAACTTAGAAATGAAGTTGGCTTCCAAGTTGTTCAGAGCAATATCCGATAACTGATATTCTTTCTTTATGAATTCCTCCAAATAGCGGGTAGTGGTTTCATACCGTTGAACGGTCTTACTAACAAAGTCTTTGCCAATCAGCTTACGGCTTTGTTCGTTATGCTCTCTGAATACCTGCAATAGCGTTTTGTTATCTTCGTCCACGCCATAAAACAACTTTCTCACAAGATCAACTGTGATAACCTTATCGGAAGCTTCCAATTCTCTATAAATTTGGTGTATGCGTGAACGTGTGATTTCTAAGTAGTGGTTCAGTTCCACTGACATACGGTCTTTGCCTTTTGAATTCTCTTTAGCCTGATTCCATAGGTTTACGGGACAGCTTCTTTTGATAGAAATATCTACCATACAGCCGTTTACGGTGATTCTCATGCACACGGGTGCTTCTCCGTTCTTTAATAATTTGCCTTTCTTGATGAAGAACAAAACAGAAAATGATTTTCGAGCCATTTTTACATCGTTTTTAGAGTTACAAAACTATGTATTCTCTTCCAAAGTAAGTCTATGCAAAATACTATGAATCAGTGAGAAAGATGCAAATTCGTGGGACTTTTTTCGACTAAATTTTAGTCCCACGATTTATCCACCGATAATATGCTTGAAACGGCTGTTTTCTGCTACCTGCCAGAAAAAAGAAATCCCTGATAATATCTGATTATCAGGGATTTGCTTGATTTCTCTTGTTGTTTCAGTGATCCGCCTGGGGCTCGAACCCAGGACCCCAACATTAAAAGTGTTGTGCTCTACCTGCTGAGCTAGCGAATCAAACCTTTATTGCTGTTAAGCGGGTGCAAAGATAGGCACTTTTATTTAATCTGCAAGGAATATAAGGAAAAAAGTTTGCATTATTTTTCTTTGGTACCCTCTATCGGTTGATCCTCAGTAGATTCCGTTCGATAAATATTTTCTTGATTAATGATGTATCGTTGATAATAGGAGAGCATCAGCGTGGTAAGTGGCAAGGCTATGATCATCCCCAGCATACCCATTAATGAGCCCCAGACAGAGAGGGAGAGCAAAATAATGGCAGGATTCAACCCGGTTATCTTTCCCATGATGCGGGGCACAAGGTAACCATCTTGTATGATCTGTACCACTATGAATACAGCCGTTGCCGAAGCTATGATAATCCAGAAATTATCGCCGGTATCCGCAGCTTTCAGAATGGCGAGCATAATGGTAGGGATAAAACCGATGATTTGCAGGTAAGGCACCATATTCAGCGCACCGATGAACAGTCCCAAGCCAATAGCCAGAGGGAAGTCGATAATCAGAAATCCGATACTGAACAAGATGCCTACGCACAAAGCTACTAATGCCTGTCCGCGGAAATATCTGTTCATGCCGTCTTTTACGTCGTTCAGTATGCCGGTCACTGTGTGCCGGTATTTCTTGGGCATGAGATGTGTCCAGCCTTGGGATATACTTTCATAATCGAGCAAAATAAACACTATATATAATAGTATAAGGAAGACAGTGAAGAACCCGAATAAAAGGTTTATGGATTCCGAGACTAATGCCCACAACTTGGGAACGGTCACTTTAAGGGCATCCAATATGTTTTCCTGACTGAACATCTGCTCTAATATGTGCATGTCAACATTCTGCCGGATAAACTCGGAGAGGGTAGTGGGCACGTTGCTTGCAGTATGGGTAGTACTGAAATATTCTATTAGCAAATCCTTCACCCGAAAGAACTCCTGAATCATGGGCGGCACAAGCAGATAGAACGCAGCTCCCCCTATAATGGTAAGAGTGAATAAAGCACAGAAGATAGAAGCAATTCTATTCTTTAACCGCAGCTTATATTGGAAAAAGGATACTAACGGATATATCAGGTAAGCAATCAGCCATGCCAGGAAGAACGGAAGCAATACTCCACTCAACCGCTTCAGAAGCATCAATATACCGATGATAATGGCACCGAGAATGACGGCACGGATAAAACTGTCGAATGTTATCTTCTTACGTTCCATAAGGCTTATGCTTTTTTATTTGTTGTCAACTGCCAGCCGCTTTCTGGTCTTCTTTCACTGCCCGCAGATAACATTCACGGCAGAGGGGTTCGTATTCGGCAGTTTCTCCCAGAAGTACCTGCTTGTCGTTCTTAACGGTACGGTGAGAGAAGGATGCCAGTTGCCCGCACTTCACACAGATGGCGTGAACTTTGGAAACTTCGTCGGCAATGGCACACAGACCGGGCATCGGGCCGAACGGAAGTCCGCGGAAGTCCATATCCAGACCGGCTACAATAACGCGTACGCCATTGTTGGCAAGCTGATTGCAGACATCGATCAAACCGCTGTCGAAGAATTGTGCTTCATCGATTCCTACCACATCTATTTCCGAAGTGAACAGCAGGATGCTTGCCGAAGAATCTATCGGGGTAGATGCTATGGAGTGGCTGTCGTGTGACACCACCTCTTCTTCCGAATAGCGGGTGTCGATGGCTGGTTTGAATATCTCTACACGTTGTTTGGCAAACTTAGCACGTTTCAGGCGGCGAATCAGTTCTTCTGTCTTACCAGAGAACATGGAGCCGCAAATAACTTCGATTCTTCCTCTACGATTGGTTTCCTGTATGTGGTCTTCCGAGAATAATACCATTGTTTTAAAAGTTTATTTTAGCCGCAAAAATAACACTTTTAATGGCTTTCCGATATTATTTCATTATTTATTTCTACATTTGCGGCATTAACACTTTGTGATGAGAAAGGAAATGCAAACATTATTGGATGACATAGAACTGGACATTCAGGAACTGAAATATCTAATGCAAACTATAACGGCCGAGCCTGATTCTAAATTACGGATTGTGGCGAAACGGAGTATTCAGCAGATGCGTGCGCGTCTGGATGAATTGCAGAAGGTATTGGAGGAGACTGGAAGCAAGGTGGAAGAGCCTCAGATTGTTGAGATCAAAGTTCCGGAGGTTACCGAGCCTGTATCTCCCAAGCATGAACCGGAGGCGGCTCCAATTTCCTCTCCTGCATCGCCAATCCTGGCAGAGCGGATAAAGCCGGCTACTGACTTGCGGCATGCTATCAGCCTGAACGATTCTTTCCGCTTTGCGCGTGAGATTTTCGGTAGTGACACTGCCCGTATGAATGAGGTCATACGCCAGTTAGGTGATGCCCCTTCTCTGGATAAGGCACTGGAACTTTTCTCTTCTCTGGTAAATCCTGATGAAGAAAATGAGGCGGTTGTCGATTTTGTAGAACTTCTCAAGAAATATTTTAGCTAAAGTATATAACGGATATGGGAAAACTTTATGTAGTGCCTACTCCGGTAGGAAATTTGGAAGATATGACATTCCGTGCTATCCGCATCCTGAAAGAGGCGGATCTGATTCTTGCCGAGGATACCCGTACTTCCGGAATACTGCTGAAACACTTTGAAATAAAGAATGCAATGCAATCCCACCATAAATTTAATGAACATAAAACGGTGGAAAGTGTTGTTAATAGAGTAAAGGCAGGTGAAACTGTGGCATTAATTTCGGATGCAGGTACACCGGGAATCTCCGATCCGGGCTTTCTGGTAGTGCGTGAATGTGTTCGTAATGGCATCGAGGTGCAATGCTTACCGGGGGCTACGGCTTTCGTTCCGGCTTTGGTTGCTTCGGGCTTGCCGAATGAGAAATTCTGTTTCGAAGGTTTTCTTCCCCAAAAGAAGGGCCGCATGACGCGTCTGAAAACTTTGGCAGAAGAACGCCGGACAATGGTGTTTTATGAGTCTCCCCACCGCTTGGTGAAAGCATTGACGCAGTTTGCCGAACATTTCGGTGCCGAACGTCAGGCCTCCGTATCGAGGGAAATCTCAAAAATGCACGAAGAGACGGTGCGTGGCAGTCTCACGGAATTGATAGAGCATTTCACCGCCAATGAGCCACGTGGAGAAATAGTAATAGTAGTAGAAGGAATAGACGATTAGATAACTTCATTAACCAACGTAAAACAAAAGCGTATGAAAAAGTTAGCAGTTTTAATTGTATGCGCAGCCGTTATGGCATCGTGCGATGGCTTATCAGGTGGTAGCAAAGACCAGTTGAAAGCTGAAAATGATTCTCTTTTGATGGAACTTACCCAGCGTAATGCTGAACTGGACGAAATGATGGGCACTTTCAATGATATCTCCGAAGGCTTCCGCCAAATCAATGCCGCTGAGAGCCGCGTGGATTTGCAGCGTGGCGCTGTTTCGGAAGGCTCTTTATCTGCAAAACAGCAGATTGCGACTGATATTGAATTCATCCAGAAGCAGATGCAGGAAAACAAAGAGCAGATTGCAAAGTTGGAGGCTATGCTGAAAAGTAGCAAGACCAATTCTGCACAAATGAAGAAAGCGGTAGAATCTCTGACTCAGGAATTAGTAGCCAAGACTCAGCGTATTGAAGAGTTGCAGGCTGAACTTGCTTCCAAGAATATCCGTATTCAGGAATTGGATGCAGCCGTAACCGGTCTGTCGGCCGATAAAGAAGCTCTCTCTGCTGAAAACGAGGCTAAGGCTAAGACTGTGGCTGAGCAAGATAAGGCAATAAACACCGCTTGGTTCGTATTCGGAACTAAGAAGGAATTGAAAGACCAAAAAATCCTGACTGATACCGGCCTCTTCAAGAAAGGTAAAGTATTGAAGGATGGTGATGTGAATAAGGATTACTTTACTCAGGTTGACATCCGTACAACGAAAGAAATTAAGTTGTATTCTAAGGATGCTGATGTTCTGACAACTCATCCGGCAGGTTCTTATGCTTTGGAAAAAGATGATAAAGGCCAGCTTGTTCTGAAGATTACGAATCCGAAAGACTTCTGGAGCGTATCTAAATATCTGGTTATCCAAGTGAAATAATTTGATAATGTCATAAGATGGCAGGGTCATGAGCCCTGCCATTTCTTTTTTATGCAATACAAGAATCTGTTTTTCGATCTCGATGATACTCTTTGGGCGTTTTCTTATAATGCCCGCGATACCTTTGAAGAAATGTATCGCAAATATGAATATGACCGCTATTTCCGGTCTTTCCAGCACTTTTATGAACTCTATGAGCGGCGTAATGTGGAATTGTGGGCAGAATATGCGGATGGGAAAGTGACAAAGGATGAGTTGAACCGCCAGCGTTTTCTTTATCCGCTGGAAGCAGTGGGAGAGGGGGATGCAGCTTTGGCAAAGGCTTTCTCTGAAGATTTCTTTGCGGTGATTCCCACTAAAAGCAGATTGATGCCTCATGCCCGGGAAGTGTTGGAGTACCTCGCGCCCAAGTATAATCTTTATATCCTTTCCAATGGTTTCCAGGAATTGCAGTGTCATAAGATGCGCTCTGCAGGAATCGACCGTTATTTCAAGAAGGTGGTTCTTTCTGACGATATCGGTGTACTGAAGCCTTGGCCGGAGATTTTTCACTTTGCCATGTCAGCTACCCAGTCCGAACTGCGTGAGTCGTTGATGATTGGTGATAGCTGGGACAATGATATTGCCGGTGCCAGAGGGGTAGGGATGCATCAGGTATATTACAATGTTACGGGCCGTGCGGAGTTCCCATTTAAACCAACTTACCAGATTATAGACTTGAAAGAGTTACTTCAATTGTTGTGACATTGAGGGATTAGTTGTAATTTTGCATTCGATAAAAAACGAATAAAATTGCAACTATGGAATCTATTCTTCCTTTTGCCTTGCTTTGTCTGACATCTTTCTTCACGTTGACAAATCCTTTGGGAACCATGCCCGTCTTTCTGACTATGACACAGGGGATGACGGATAAAGAGCGTCAGTTTATCGTATCGCGTGCCACTCTGGTAGCCTTTCTTACGATAATGGTCTTTACCTTTGCAGGTCAGTTCCTCTTTAAGTTCTTTGGAATCTCTACCAATGGTTTTCGTATTGCGGGCGGAGTCATCATCTTTAAAATAGGTTTTGACATGTTGCAGGCCCGTTATACCCACATGAAGTTGAAAGACGAGGAAATCAAGACTTATGCTGATGATATTTCCGTAACCCCGTTAGGTATTCCTATGCTGTGTGGTCCCGGTGCCATAGCCAATGCCATTGTGTTGATGCAGGATGCCAATACCATTGAAATGAAGGGAGTTCTGATTGGTGCTATCGCCTTGATTTATCTGATCACCTATTTTATATTGCGTGCCTCTACACGTCTGGTAAAAGTGCTGGGGGAAACGGGAAATAATGTGATGATGCGCCTTATGGGACTTATACTGATGGTGATTGCGGTGGAATGTTTCGTGAGTGGGGCGAAGCCGATATTAGTGGATATACTGAAGGAGGGATTGATATAATGGAATGAAAATGAGGATGTGGCAGATTGACTGGCACATCCTCATTCATATTTCTGTTGTCATTTCACAATCACCATCGGCAAGTCTAGTTTGCCTTCTATGACACTTCGAGTATTCGCTTTCCCTTTCTTGGGTCCCGGTGTCAGGGGACTGTAAGTCAATACATGCCGAATACGATTGCGCTGGTCATTTGTTAGACGGTCAGCATAACTTATTTCATAATCCATCAGGTTGTATGAGCTGAATATCTGCCCCGTTTTGCAATTTTCACGTTTTACGGCCTCGGCCATACTCAAGCTTGTCCCCTGCTGAGCGGCTTCCTGAAGCAACGCTCTTAAGTTCATCATATAAGCTATACGGTTGTATGAGGGCGTATCCTCGCAATAGTCGGAATCTATGCAATCTGTAGAAAGACCAGAGTTCTCATCTTCATCAAAAGCATGATGCAACCCTAAGTAATGCCCCAACTCATGTGCCAAAGTCACATTTACGTCAAATCCGTTGTACTTTCCGTCACTACCGGTCTCTTCATAGACATATAGGCTGTTGATGGATAGACATTTGGGATAAGAAAGGTTCTCTTTGGTCAGGTAAGCGTATTGGGTGGCGGGAAGTCCTTCCAGATAAGTTGTGCCCGTGGTAGAAAGCGGAAGATGGGAAATGCCAAGTATTACACTTCCACCTCCGTCCACTTCCGCAAAGTTGTAGAGCATTACGTTGATGTAACGATTGGGATCCCAAAGCAGTTTTACATAGCGGCTGTCACCCATAAAAGCCTCACAGTCCAGGGGCATGGCATCCATCTTTACATATTCTACACCTGGAGTCAGAAGCGCATTGCCCGTTTCGTCAGTTTCGGCCGGTACGAATTCCAGATTCATATCCACTCCTTTGTCACCTCCATTGTAGCGAGTGATTCCGTCATAGTAAGTGTTTACTCTGTCCAGTACTTTCAGCAGGCGTTCTTGGTCAATATACTGGTTCCGGTCTTCCGCATCGGAGTAAAGCACATGGAAGATAACCGGGAGCCTGTAGGTAAATTCCTGTCCGTCCGGTATTCCTTCTTGCCGGATATTGATCTCCCGTATCTGTTCTTTAGTCCATATCTTTACCACACCGGAACGCTCCGTATCAATATTGGGTTCCAGCGATAATTCCAGTACGGCATCGCCTGTTCCTTTACTTTGGGATACCCGGCACCAATTCACCAAACTTGTGGCCGTCCATTCCAAAGAGGTTTGGATGGAGACTTTCAGAGTGTTCTCTTCATAAGAAATGTTCGCGAAATTATCCTGCGATAATGACACGGCCGGTTCTGAATCGTCTCCGCAAGAAACACTCAACAGGCCGAATAATAAGAAGAAGAAAAAAAAGTTTTTACGAATCATGGATTTTTTTTTAAGTTGTTAAATCAAGGCATGTGTATAAGTTCATTTAAGGAATAAAAATGGGGGACTTTTCATTGAAGTCCCCCATTTATGTAGCAATTCATTTTTCTCGTGGAACCGTTGAACGGGAACGGTTAGTGGAAGTTCCGATTATCGGTTCAGAGAATTCTGGGAAGTCACAATACCGAATTTCAACTCTCTTGAGGAAACTTTATTACTGGGACTGAATGCTTTCTTGCCTGTAGATTGAACACCAGGGGCTTTAACGGATTTTGTTGTAGCCTGAGTTTGAACGGTGGCGGCAGCTTCCGGAAGTACAACTTTGAAGGCTCCATTTATATTGCCATAATAGAAGCTGGTTTCGCTCTCAAGAGTGCAGAGAAGTGACTTCACGGGGAAAGTGATGACACCGTCCGCCAGCGAACCGCACACGCCTTTTGCCTTGACCTCTTCTAAAATTGCTCCCTGTCCCAAATAATTGGCGGCAAGACTGGATATTATCAATGCCCCATCTCCCCAGTTGAGTCCCATCTTCTGCTGGTCGATGAATACGCCTTCGGGGTCTTGTGCGTTAATTACCAGATAATGGTTCTGGCTATCATCCCAATCACCAGGTTCATTGTAAGGATAAGCTTCTCCATACGGGTTTACCAAACGATAGACACCGGGGTTTTCGCTGTTTTCTTGTATTTCGACTTCATAGGTAGGGTTATCCACCTTATAAAGTGTGGTCATAAGATCTTCAGTATAGAGAGCTGTTCCCAAACTCATCCATCTGTCAGTTCCTGCTGAAAACTCAAAAGACGTGTAGGCTACCTCCTGTGACTCACCTTCGCCATAACCTACGGCAACGATAGAGCATAATCCATTGGCTGTACTGGGAATGTTTACGGAACCGCTTTGGCTGATTTCGATGCCCTCAAGGCTGCCGTCCAGAATGCCGTTTATGGCAGCCTGAATGTCATTACCTTCCACCATCACCACTTTGGCATTTTCCACATCAGCACCCAATTGGATGTCGGCAACGGCATAGTTATCACCACCTACGTTCGTGAAGCGTCCCTTGTATTCCACATTAATCGTATAGTCTTTCAGAGACGCACCAGGGAAAATAATGGTTATAATGCCATCGGCCTGTGTATTGTTCCATCCGCCATGCCCATTCATATAGTAATATGGGGCAAGCTGCACTCCCGCAGGTGTGCCATCAGCCTGATACTGGAGAACCCTGTTGAACGTCCAAGCAGCTTCGCTGTTAAGGCTGGAGAAGTCGGAAGGATGGTGGGCGTCAACATTTGTATTATAGTCATTTGATGTATTAAAGAAACCGGTACAGTAATATGGGAAATAAACCAGATCTTCCATTGTAATGGTCACATCACCTATCTTGTCTCCCGGTTTCAATAGGGTAAATTCTACGTAAGGGCTCTGGTCGCCATTAGAAGTAAAACCTTCCTTAGTCAACCCTTCAGAATACGGATCAACCAAACGATATAAACTCGGATTGAGATCGTTGCGTTGCAGCTCCACACTATATTTATTGGCAAACAAGAAAGCATCGCTGAAAGTAGCCTTCCCCAGAGAAGTCCAAGGAGCCGGAATACCCGCCTTGAACACATACTGGGCCATACCGTAAGGAGTGGTCGCGCTTTCATCTCCAATAGTCAGTTTGATTTCAGAATATGCATCATACTCCAGCGACTCGGGGTTATAGCTGATGGACAACACAGCCTTGTCAACGCCTTGGGCAAAGCTGACAGAAGTTGGAATCGTGAAAAAGCTACCGTCCCCCGTAGCTGTAATAGGCACGGTAATCGCCTCATCAGTCTTGGCACGCATAAGGGTCACGTCGAACGATGTCTTGTCTTTGCTCAAATCAACAGTCGCACCATTTGTGGTCGGGAAATACACTTGGGCGTTTACAGGTTTGTCAGCAGGTGAATATTCCACATCGTCACCACAGGCAGTGAAAGCCAGTGGAAGTGCCAGCAAAAGCATGGCACTCAATATGTTCTTTATCTTATTCATATACAAATTCTATTAAAAGTTAACTTGTTTGGTTAATTATTACCCGGTGCATACGTGCCTATCGGAGTAGGACGTGTGGGGATGGAACCTGAAGGGTCAGGATTGTTCTTGCCTTGGAGAGCTGTATTTGAATCCACTTCATCTTTGGGAATCACCAATGCCCAGTTGGGTTTCACGCCTTCACAGTTTATCTTGAAAATGTCCTCTATGTAGTTGGTTCCCTCATAGTTCTGAATTACACCCGGTTTCAGACGCTTAGCCGTGGGGAATGCGATGCCTTCACCCCAGAACTCGATGCGCATTTGCTTCAGCACTTCAAGCTGAACAGCACGTAGGTCGGTCAGCACACAGTTATAGTCAGACTGACGGTATCGTTTCATAAAATCGTTTAGCAGCTGTACGCCTGCCGCCACATTCTGACTGGCAGCTACAGCTTCGGCCTCTATGAAGTACATTTCTTCCACACGCATTACGGGGATATCGCCGGCTGCACCAACGGAGTAAATCTTGTAGTCACCATTGACGCAACGGAACTTCAGCGACATATAGTCGGGTTGTTCATCCAGCCACTCCTTGCCTTGCACCGACTGATAATTATAGAAACTTCTGTCCGGGTCGAGGAAAGAGTATTTACGGAAGTCGTTGTCGGCTATCTCGTCATAGAGCGAGCGCGCTATCTGAAGTTTCGACAAGTCTGCATAACCCCAGCCAGCCTCATTGGAGATGTGACCTATGAAGTTAGCAAGATTACCCATATTGGAGGCTGTGGGATGAAGATACCACATCCATGAAGAAGTGGCGGTGTTAAAGCCTGTAGTAGGGTTGTGCCACTGTGCGGAGGTCATAGGCGTTGCGTCCGATGCGTCGATAGCCTTGCGGGCATACTCGGCTGCCTTGGCATAATTTTCATCCCACATATATACCTTGGCCTTCAAACCATATACCACAGCCAAGCTGGGGAAGTTTTTGGTAGCAGGCGTATAGTCTGTCAAGCCGATTTCGGCCTTGTCAAGATCAGAAAGTATGAAAGCCATCATCTCCTCACGTGTTGCACGTGGATTGTTTTTAGCCATGTCGTTGGTGGTCGCCTCGGTCACAATGGGGACTGTAAGTCCCAATATTTTGCTGCAATCGGTGTAGATGTTTTCCACCGGTTCGAAAAGCACCATCAGTGTATAATAGTCCAAAGCACGGAAGGCATGAGCCATACTTCCGTATCCACGCATTTCATCGGAAATGGTGGGGTCGGTTACATCAACTACTGCTATCACATCATTGGCAGACTTGATAAACTTATACAAGGCAAAGTAAGGCAGGAACGACTCATAAGTGTTATCGGACATGCCGTAGTTTGCGCTGTAGCGCCACCACCAGTCATAACCGTATTCTGTGGCAACAATATCACCCAGAAGTTCGGACTGAACCAGCATCAGAGAGGGGTAAGCGAGGTCGCTTTCGCGAACTTGCCTTCCGTATACCAAATAGCCTTGGACCATCTGCGACGGCAGACCATTGATTGCAGCCTCAAGCGCTGAAGCCGAAGCACCGATTTGTTCGGAAGTTGCGGTAGAGTTTTCAGGGAAAATCTCTTCTATACAGCCTGTTAATACCGTAGCCGATACCACCATAGCCGAAAATAGTTTGAATATATTCTTTTTCATATTATCGTTATCTATGTTTTAGGTTTAGAACTCAAATGTCACACCGCCGGAGATAGTACGCATCGGCGAGTAATAAGTGGCGTTGGTGGTCTCGTTGTACGACTGACGCGGGTCGAAACCTTTGCGCTTAGACCAATAGAACACGTTCTCAGCCGACATGTATAAGCGCAATGAGCTGATAGCCATTTTCTTTGTCCATCTGGAAGGCAGTGTATAACCCACGTTGATGTTCTGAATGTTCAGGAAGCTGGCATTGGTCAGGAAGCGTGTGGACATTGATGCCGAATACTGGTCATTGAGCTGGAAGCGTGGTATGTTGCTGCCGGTGTTCTCGGGAGTCCAAGCCTTCAGTAGGTCCTTGTGGTAATTGGAACCGGTTGAACCAGAAGGTGAGGACATGAAATAGGCATACGTACCGTCATACTGCTTGCCGCCAATCTGGTATGTGAAGTTGATACCAAAGTCCACACCATATACTTTCAGCTTGGTGCCGAATCCACCATATACCTTAGGAATGGAGGTCTCTTCAGTAATGTAATAGTCGGCGTCGGCATAGGTCTTGGTTGTTTCACGTCCAATGACGTTTCCGTCCCCATCCTTGGTGTTCCGATACCATAGGGACTCGCCGTTTTCGTCCACTCCGGCATATTCTTTCAGACGCCATGTAAACATTGGCAGGTCTTCGGCAATAAAGAAATTACCACTGGAGTAACCTTTATATCCTTTGCCGCCAGCTGTGTACTCGGTAGTAATCTGCTTGTCAGCATCAAGCATCGTAAGGCGGTTTTTCAGCGTGGAGATGTTGAGGTTAACGTCCCATGTGAAGTTGCGAGTATTGAAGATGTTCACGTTGAAGTCCATTTCCACACCGCTGTTTGTCATGTTACCTACGTTGTCGAAGTAAGAAGAGTAACCCAAAGAGGGAGCTACAGAGAATGAGAACAACATATCCGAAGTCTTACGCATATAGTACTCAATGCTACCGCTCACACGGTTCCACAGCTGGAATTCCGCACCGATATTGAAGTTAGTGTTGGTCTCCCAAGTAATATCCTTGGTACCTTTACTATAAAACGAAGTACCGACCTTGTTGTCGGAGTTGATGATGTCGAACACGTCGGTATAACGGAAGTCTCCGATATTGTCATTACCCTGCGAACCTACAGAAGCCTTTATTTTCAGTTCCTGCACCCATGAAGCGTTAAACCAACTCTCCTTATTAATGAGCCATGCACCGCCTACTGACCAGAATGTACCCCAACGGTAGTCCGGATGGAAGCGTGAGGAAGCATCACGGCGCAAAGAGGCGGAACCGAAAATGCGCTCGTCAAAATTGTACTGTAAACGGCCGAAGTAACCTTCATTATTGCGACGTCTCTTGTAAGAAGTAGCTGCCTGTCCGTCAATTACAGCACCGTCCAATTCATGGTTGTCCTGAGAGAACATCTTTGACTTGCTGGCGCCCAGATAGTTTAGGCGGTAATCGTAATATTCGTGTCCCAACAGGATGTCGAAGTTGTTGTCACCAAATGAGGTGGCGTAAGAAGCAAGCTGTTGCAGGTTGTAGTCATAATCACGCTGATTGTACTTGCTCACTGTACCTCCGGTGGAGTCAAATTGTCCATAATAGGGGTTGTACACATAAGTGAAGCGTGTCTCGTCCAAATTAAAAGTACCATTCAGTGTTACCTTCAGTCCCGGCAGCGGAGTGATGTCCACAAAAGCATTACCGCTAAGGGCGTTTCCTTCGGCATTTCTGGTGTTAAGCTTATTATCCTGAATAGGGTTGGCGTCAGCAATAAAGGGACGTTGCATACCGGCATTGATACCGCTACCATAGTCCATCATTTCGATACCGTTGCCGTCAAGCATGATACTGCCATCAGCATTACGCACGTAAGCGGGATAGATGGGAGCCATTTGAGTGGTGAATGCCCAAACGTTAGCGGTAGAAGAACTTGACCCATTGTTACCCAATGAATTGCTGTCAAAGCGTGCGTATGACATATTTGCACCCACCTTCAACCATTTCTTGGCCTGATAATCGGCTTTCAAACGACCGGTTAGACGTTTCAGATCAGATCCTTCAGTGATACCCTCATTTCCCAAATAGCCCAAAGAGACATAGAAAGAAGATTTTTCATTGGCTGCGCTTATCGAGAAGTTGTACTCCTGACGCAAGCCGGTACGTGAACCAACCTTATCCCAATCATCGGGAGTAAGCAGGTAGTCACGTCCTTTGTAGTTTACTATCCTACCCAGTGTGGCGTCGGGATTGAGCTTGCCATTCTGGCCAATGAGGTATTGTCCTTCAGGAACAGTATAGACATTGTAGCCCAAACCGCCGTTGGAGCCAAACAGATTATTGTTTGCCTCAATCCATGCAGCCTGATCGCTCATACCCATTTGTCTTGTATAGTAATTCTTCATTGCGCCATAGTGCATCTCGTAATACATCGCAGGGTCAGAAATCACATCATACTTCTTCAATGCGCGTGTATTGGCACCCCACTTGGCATCGAAAGTCACTTTGGCTTCACCACTCATGTTGGCTCTCTTGGTGGTGATGATAACCACGCCGTTGGCGCCACGTGCACCGTAAAGTGCATTTGAAGCAGCGTCTTTTAGTACGGTCATTGACTCAACATCATTAGGATTGATATTGCTAAGGTCACCGCTGTAAGGCGCACCATCAACAATAATCAAGGGGTCGTTTCCTGCATTGAGTGAGCTGAAACCGCGAATTTTGATAGATGCAGTTGCGCCCGGGGCACCATTGTTAGAGGTTAGTGTCACACCCGGCACTGCACCTGCCAATGCATCAGTGACACTTGTCACCTGCGACTGCTCAAGCTTTTCAGCTCCAATGACTTTTGCCGAACCAGTAAAGGCTGACTTCTTCGCCGTACCGAAAGCTACTACCATTACCTCCTCAAGCATCTCAGTATCAGACCTCATGACGACTTTTACGGTAGGTTTAATAGCCACTTCTTGTGTCTGCATTCCAATATACGAAACCTGCAAAGTCTTCGCAGAACTATGCGTTAGCTATATTGTTGATATATAGCAATATATTAATAGCACAGGAACTTATTATTCCATAATAGTATTTTGTAATTGATTGATT